>NZ_CP012643.1:300000-460000 GCF_001310085.1 Rufibacter tibetensis | reverse complement strand
GTGACGGAGAAGTGAAAGGCCCGCCTGGTGACGGAATACCAGGTTGAAGGGTGTAGTTATAGGACTAGTAGTTAAGCACGCTAGACCTGACGAAACCCGATAGTACCCCAAGCCCCCGGGCGAGGGGATAGTGGCCCTAATCCCGCTCCCAAGAAAACCCGCTAAGCGTTCACGGTCACGCTACCCGTACCGCAATCCGACACAGGTAGTCGAGGAGAGAATCCTAAGGTGCTCGAGTGAATCACGGCCAAGGAACTCGGCAAAATGGCCCTGTAACTTCGGGAGAAGGGGCGCTTCCTCCAGCGATGGAGAAGCCGCAGTGAAGAGGCCCAGGCGACTGTTTAACAAAAACACATGGCTATGCGAAATCGAAAGATGAGGTATATGGCCTGACACCTGCCCGGTGCCGGAAGGTTAAGAGGGGATGTCAGCCGCAAGGCGAAGCATTGAATCGAAGCCCCGGTAAACGGCGGCCGTAACTATAACGGTCCTAAGGTAGCGAAATTCCTTGTCGGGTAAGTTCCGACCTGCACGAATGGTGTAACGATCTGGGCGCTGTCTCAGCCGTGAGCTCGGTGAAATTGTAGTCTCGGTGAAGATGCCGAGTACCCGCTACGGGACGGAAAGACCCCGTGCACCTTTACTATAGCTTAACATTGACTCTGGGTAACTCATGTGTAGGATAGGTGGGAGCCTGTGATCCGGCGTCGCCAGGCGTCGGTTAGGCAGCGTTGAAATACCACCCTTGAGTTATCCGGGGCCTAATCCCGGAGGGGAGACATTGTTTGGTGGGTAGTTTGACTGGGGTGGTCGCCTCCAAAAGAGTAACGGAGGCTTTCAAAGGTACCCTCAGCACGCTTGGTAACCGTGCGCAGAGCGCAATAGCAGAAGGGTGCTTGACTGTGAGGCCCACAAGCCGAGCAGGGCCGAAAGGCGGATATAGTGATCCGGTGGTTCCGCATGGAAGGGCCATCGCTCAAAGGATAAAAGGTACGCCGGGGATAACAGGCTGATCTCCCCCAAGAGCTCATATCGACGGGGAGGTTTGGCACCTCGATGTCGGCTCGTCACGTCCTGGGGCTGGAGAAGGTCCCAAGGGTTCGGCTGTTCGCCGATTAAAGTGGCACGCGAGCTGGGTTCAGAACGTCGTGAGACAGTTCGGTCCCTATCTGTAGTGGGCGTTGGATTTTTGAGGGGACCTGTCCTTAGTACGAGAGGACCGGGATGGACGAGCCTCTGGTGGACCTGTTGTGGCGCCAGCCGCAGCGCAGGGTAGCTACGCTCGGATGAGATAAGCGCTGAAAGCATCTAAGTGCGAAACTCACCCCAAGATGAGAAATCCCTTTAAGGGCCGTGGGAGACGACCACGTCGATAGGCGGCAGGTGTAAAGCCAGAAATGGCATAGCCGAGCCGTACTAATTGCCCGAGAACTTTCCCGCCACCAAAAAGGCGCGTACCCTGGTGTTCTCTCTTTTCCCAAGTATATCAAAGCACCCCCCGACATCATTGACACTCGCCCCCGAAAGGGAGGAGAAACGGAAAATAATGGTGGCTATGTCGCGGGTGTCCACCTCTTCCCATTCCGAACAGAGAAGTTAAGCCCCGCCGAGCCGATGGTACTGCGGTCACACGCGGGAGAGTAGGTAGCCGCCAACCCCACCTAAACAGCCCACCCCTCTAGAAGAGACGGTGGGCTGTTCGCGTTTACAGGTATGTGATAAAGTGTTTTGTGTATACATTCAATAATAAGGCCTTGGCTCAGATATGAGCCAAGGCCTTATTATTGAATGTAAGATCATATAGTAGATCTAAGTATTCTAGTAAAGCGTAACTCCTGTGTAATTGAAGGGACTTATCTTCCTTAGTTCTTCTTTCAACTCTTCTTCTATACTCAAGCTATCTATAAAGCCTCTTATTGATGATTCAGTGATCTTCTCATTAGTTCTAGTAAGCTCCTTTAAAGCTTCATAAGGAGCAGGGTAGCCTTCTCTCCTTAGTACCGTTTGAATTGCCTCTGCCACTACAGCCCAGTTTGCCTCCAAGTCTTCGTTGATCGCCTCCTGGTTTAACTGAAGCTTTCCTATTCCTTTGTGCAGCGACTTTAAAGCTAATAGTGAATGGGAGAAAGGGACTCCTGCATTTCTAAGCACAGTAGAGTCAGTTAAGTCTCGCTGTAATCTGGAAACAGGAAGCTTTTCTGATAAATAGGAGAAAACAGAATTAGCCATTCCCAAATTGCCTTCTGCATTCTCAAAATCTATAGGATTTACCTTATGGGGCATTGCAGACGATCCTATTTCTCCCTCTTTTATCTTCTGTTTAAAGTACCCCATTGAGATGTATTGCCACACATCTCTGGAAAAATCTATCAAGATTGTATTGATTCTTTTGATAGAGTCAAAGAGCGCTGCTAGATGATCATAGTGCTCAATTTGAGTGGTTACCTGGCTTCTTTGCAAAAACAGTTTTTCTTTTAGAAAGGTGTTTCCAAAGGCTACCCAATCTATGGTTGGGTAGGCTACATGATGGGCATTGAAATTACCTGTTGCTCCTCCAAACTTTCCGGCGTAAGGAACCTGATCTAATAAAAGGAGTTGCTGCTCCAGACGTTCAACAAATACTTTAATCTCTTTTCCAAGTTTAGTAGGAGAAGCTGGTTGGCCATGGGTATGGGCGAGCATGGGAACCTCTTTCCACTCTACTGACAGAGCCGCCAATGTGTCTCTCAATTGATAGAGGTACGGTAGATACTCCACTTGTATCGCTCTTTGAAGAGACATTGGAATTGCGGTATTGTTGATGTCTTGTGAGGTAAGGCCAAAATGCACGAACTCTTTCTGTTCCCCAATTCCTAGCTTTTCCAGCTTTTCTTTCAAAAAGTATTCAACCGCTTTTACATCATGGTTTGTGACCTTTTCAGTCTCTTTGATAGTTTGAGCATCTTCCAGAGAAAAGTCTTCATAGATTTTCCGGATAGAAGGAAAAAGGTCGGAGTTTATGCCTTGCAGTTGAGGCAGTGGAAGTTCACAAAGAGATATAAAGTATTCTACTTCTACTAACAGTCTAAAGCGGATTAGTGCGTACTCAGAAAAGTACTCAGCAAGTTGTGCTACTTGCCCGCGGTACCGGCCATCAATGGGTGAAATAGCAGTAAGTGCAGTTAAATTCATAGTGTAAGATTTTATTCAAAGATATAAAGGAAGATGAGAACCTCCAGCTACAAGAACTTATACCATGAGCTTTCGTGTTTCTTTTAGTAAACTTTGTAAATAAGGCCGCGTATTTACCCCGTTACATTGTCTTGTTGATTTTATTGTGTCAGGGATTACATTAGTTTTGCAAGTTGGAGTAAAATTTGCGTGGCTCTTCATATTAAACTAACCATAGAAGTACCTTGTCTAAGTTCACAGAATTTTTTGCCAGGAATAAGAAGAAGCTATTGATAGGAGTGGGAGTATTTTTCTCACTTCTACTAATTGCCGTAACTGCTTTCCTGTTAAATCGCGAAAGGATTTTAAAATATGCGGTTGCGAAGGTTATCCAGAAAGTAGAGGCTAAATACCCAGCTACACTTAAAATTGGGAATGCAAAGTTTTTAGATCTAAATACTGTTCTGGTAACTGATATAGCCTTATTACCTAATGACCAACCGAAGCTCCTCCAGTTAGATACCGTGGCTGCAACCGTAAGTTTCAGGTCTCTTTTCCTGGGCAGAATGGTTTTCAAGCAATTTGATGTAGCCAATGGGAAGATCACTGCCTTTAAGCAAGACAGTACTGATAACTTCTCTTTTCTGTATAGGAAGAAAGCTACTGGTGAAACAGCTGATTCTACTGCTAAGAAGTCTAATTACGGTACTTTATTGAATAGGCTGATTGAAACTGCTTTTGAAAACGTGCCTGATGGAGTAAACTTCCGGAATTTGGGGGTGGTTTTCAAAAACGACGGCCGAACCATTGACATGAACCTGCCTACCATGCTCCTGGAGGACGGGAACATAGATGCCAGAATGACCATCACCACTGAAACAGTCACTAACACAATGTTTGTGCGCGGTGTGATTGATCCAGCCAAGTACTTGCTTTCAGCTAAGTTTTACGGTGACAATCAATCCGGAAGTATCGAGGTACCCTACATCCAACAAAAGTTTGGGGCCACCATGCGGTTTGATACCCTTAGTTTGAGTATCACTGACAAAGTGTACAAGAATGACCAACTCACTATCAGAGGGGAGTCTAGTGCCCATGGCTTGATACTGAATCACCCTAAGATAGCGGACGAAAACGTAACCGTGCAGAATGGGGCTTTGAAATATGTGCTAACTCTTGGGGACCATTATTATGCGTTAGAGCCGGAATCTGAGGTGAGAATTAACAAAGCAATCTTCTACCCTCAGATGACGTATGAGACCCGGCCAAACAGGAAGATTGGTATAAAAGTAGATTCCCCTGATATTCCGGCCAATGATCTGTTTGGTTCCCTGCCTCCCGGGCTATTTGACACTTTCCAAGGCATTAAAGCTACCGGTACATTTAAGTACCGCATGAACTTTTATGTAGACATGGCGCAAGTAGATAGTCTGAAATTTGATTCAGATCTGGATGCCCATAACTTTCAAATCACAGATTTTGGACAAAATGATCTTCGAAAGTTAAATACGGAGTTTACCCATACTGTTTATGAGAAAGGCAAAGTAGTACGTACTTTCCCCGTTGGTCCGTCCAATCCAAACTTTACGCCATTCAACCAAATTCCAGATTACCTTAAGTATTCCATCTTAACGGCCGAGGATCCACGGTTCTTCACCCATAAAGGGTTTCATGAAGGCGCATTCCGGCACTCATTGATCACTAATATTAAAGAAGGTTCTTTTGTGAGGGGAGGAAGTACTGTTTCCATGCAGTTAGTCAAAAATGCCTTTTTAACCAGAAAGAAAACTATCACGAGAAAAGTAGAGGAAGCGTTAATCGTATGGATCATTGAGAATCTTCGGCTTACTTCTAAGCAAAGAATGTATGAGGTTTACCTGAACATCATTGAGTGGGGACCAAATGTTTATGGAATCAAAGAGGCCGCTAGGTTCTACTTCTCTAAACAACCGCACGAGCTTAACTTAGAGGAAAGCTTGTTCCTGGCCAGCATCGTACCTAAGCCAAAGCAGTATAGAACCTATTTTGATGCGTATGGCGGGTTGCGAGCGTACCCTAGGTACTTCTTCAAGCTAATCACAGGGAACATGCTAAAACGGGGCTTAATCTCCTCTTCAGAGCATGCCAGTGTATCACCTTATGTGAATCTTAGCGGAAGAGCTGGTAGTTTTATAATTCCTAAACCAGACACTACCCATGTGCAGATGATGGATACCCTGGAGTTGGCTCCAATTGATCTACTTGATTTCTAGAATAACTTCAAATCCAAAAGAAAGGCTACGCTTCATCAAGCGTAGCCTTTCTTTTTAAGATTACTGGTTTACCTATTTATTGACAGTTTCTCTTCTTAGCCGAGTTCTGAAAAACTGTGAAGAAACGGAATCCAGTATAAATGTGGGTTCTTCTTCCTACTAATTAGAGAGGTATTGGTTCATTATAGTTACGAATTATCCCTAGTTAAAAAAGCCTTGGCTCTGTTCAGTGTTATTTTCCATAAAGTAACACTGAACAGAGCCAAGGCTTTTTAGTTGTAAGTCTTCTTAGGCTTGTTCTTCCTCTTGGTCTGTGATGGGAACAATGGGCTTTTCTTTCTTCGGGAAAATCAAAGAGAGAATCACGGAAGTAGTCAAAATAAAAGCAACTACACCTAGGGCCACTAACATATTCACATGGAAGAATTCTGATAGCATCAGCTTAGCGCCAATGAAAATAAGAATCAAGGAAAGACCATAGTGCAGGTAGTGGAACAGCTGCATGATGCCTGCCAAGGCGAAATACAAGGCTCTTAAACCTAACAAGGCAAACACATTGGAGGTGTAGACAATGAACGGGTCTTTAGAAATAGCCAGAATGGCTGGGATAGAGTCTGCCGCAAATACAATGTCTGTGGTCTCTACCATGATCAACACCAAGAACAAAGGCGTTGCAAACAAAGTCTTATCTAATCTTACAAAAAAATTACCTTCATAATGCCGTTTGGTTACTGGCATGTAGCGGCTCACAAATTTCACTACCGGGTTAGCGCTTGGGTCAATGTCTTCATCACCAGAGGAGGTGGCCATTTTGATACCCGTAAATACAAGGAAAGCTCCTAGTATGTACACAATGAAGTGGAACTTGGCCAATAAAGCCACGCCTACCAGAATAAACAAAGCTCTGAAGAAAAGGGCCCCTAAAACTCCCCAAAACAAAATTTTGTGCTGGAACTTAGGCGCTACCTGAAAGTAGTTGAAGATCAAGATGAACACAAAGAGGTTATCTACGCTTAATGACTTCTCAATCAGGTAGGCGGTAAGAAACTCCAAAGCTGGTCCACTGCCTTTCCAGTAGTAGATGAAAACGTTGAAAACTAACGAAAGGGCAATCCAGAAGGCACTCCAGAGAAGGGCTTCTTTTATCTTGACAACGTGGGTTTTGCGGTGGAATACGAAAAGGTCTAAGGCAAGTAGCAGGAGGACAAAAGCATTAAATCCTACCCAAAATATGATATCTGTTTTCACTGCTATAGTTTGGTGTTAGGTATAAACAGTATTTCCCAAAAGAAGGTTGTTCAACCAAGCCTGGAGAATACTATCGCAAAATAGAAAGTGAAATATACGCCTAAACTATGGCAAAACCATAGAAGGCGTAAGAAGCAATTTCCCATTTCAGGGCTGGTTCCACAAAAGAAGCTCTAAACCAGTGCAGTTCTCTTACCGGGCGAAATGACGAAAGTAACTGGCCACTTTCATCTGGATCACGCCTAGGAAAGCCTCTTTGATGATGCCTTTGCTCATTTTTGACTGTCCTTTGGTGCGGTCTGTGAAGATGATAGGCACCTCCTTTATCTTGAACCCAAACTTATAAGTCAGGAACTTCATCTCAATCTGAAACGCGTATCCAATGAACCGGATCTTGTCCAGATTGATCGTCTCCAACACTTTGCGGCTATAGCACTTGAACCCAGCCGTGGCGTCATGGATAGGCATACCCGTGATAAAACGCACGTAACGGCTCGCGAAGTAGGAGAGGAGCACCCGGCTCATAGGCCAGTTCACAACATTCACTCCGCTGCTATAGCGGCTTCCTATGGCCAGGTCATAGCCATCTACTGCACAGGCATCATGCAGCTTGATCAGGTCTTTGGGATTGTGGGAGAAATCTGCGTCCATCTCAAAGATGTACTGGTACCCGGCATTCAAAGCGTACTTAAAACCGTGGATGTAAGCAGTGCCTAAGCCAAGCTTTCCTCTGCGTTGCTCCAGAAAAAGACGGTCGGGGTATTCAGTTTGCAGCCGATGGACAGCTTCAGCGGTACCATCTGGTGAACTGTCGTCTACAATAAGAAGATGGAAAGGGTATGGGAGAGAGAAAACTTTACGGATAATTGCTTCAATGTTTTCTATTTCATTGTAGGTCGGGATGACCACCACAGACTCTTTCATCCCCCAAATATAATCTATAAGGGTTTATGGGAAAGAGGGCCTTTGCGAATAAATTTTTTGCGCGAGCTGTTTGGCATACATGACACAATCATGCACCGCAGGCCCTGAAATCCAGTTAGCACAGGCGTACAGCTGCTCTTTCTCTAATAATTGGGTGAGCTGGTCTACGTCTGTAATGAACATGTCTGCCTGAGGAAAAGCAGCAGGCCACCGGTAACAGTGCTGAAACGCCGGCAGTTTAGTTGAAATCTGGTAGTTCTCCCGCAACTCTTCGTGCACTTGCAGAAGAATGTCGGCATCAGGTAGGTTGGCTAGGTCAGAGGCCTGACTGCCACCCACAAAGGATGTGAACAAGACCTCATCATCTGGACAAATTCTGGGAAACAAAGAACTGCTCCAGATAGCGCCTAAGCTGAAAGGCTCCTCTTTCTGCGGATGCAAGGCGCCAAAACCATCTAACGGAAACCCTACTGCATGCTTTCTATAGGCCGTATGTACCACGGTCATGGGTGCGTAGGTCACGTTGTGCAGCGCAGCAGCTAATCCAGGAGTAGTGAAGTCCAGGAGTTCGGCAGCGGCAAAGGCGGGTAAGGCAATAACCACCACGTCAAATTCTTCATCGGCAAGGCCTTCCACATCATGTTGTATGCTGAGGAGGTACTTTCCCCTTGACCGGTGGATCATTTCCACCTTATGGTCCACGTGCAAAGACACAAGCTTAGATGCGATTGCCTCAGGAAGGGTTTGAAGCCCATTCAGCAATGAAAAAACAGGTTTACGCGGAAGGTCTTGTTGCATGTCAAGTCCTTTAAGAACGGAGCCATGTTGCCTTTCCAGGTCCTTGAGCAACGGAAACGTTTTTTCCAGCAGCAATTTGTCGGGGTCTCCCGCAAACAGCCCGGCCACCATAGGGTTTACCAAATAGTCTACTACTTCCTGCCCAAAACGGCGTTTAAAGAAATGGCTTACCGTTTCTTCTGGTACTTCCTCCGGAGGAAGCTTGGTTTCCTGCGTGATCTTCAGTTTGGTACGCCAGTGGAAGAATGAATCTAATAAGAGCCGCTTTGGCGAAGTGGGAACGCAATGATACTCCCCATCTTTCCTGATGTAGCGGTTCAGTGACTTAGTGGCGGGTCTGATGACCTCATCTTCCAGCTTCAGCTCCTGTACTAATTCCTGCATTTCCTGGTTCATTTGCAGGGAATGTGGCCCAAGTTCAAGTTGATAGGCTCCTCGTTTCACACTCTTCATCATGCCGCCCACCTGTGGCGCACTTTCAAACAGGTCATAGCGTACCCCCAGCTTCTGAAGATAGTAAGCTAATGACAAACCTGAAATACCTGCTCCTATAATGGCAACGCGCATGGGGGACTGTGGGTGATGTGTGTAACTTACGCAAGAGGGGCAAACTCGTTATACACCCATTTTAGAGAAAATAGTGCAAAAACGGATTTTTCGGAAAAAGCATGAGCCATTCTCCTTATTTTTGACCTGATGGAAAGACAGCAATCACCTACCCTTAAAAAAGCGGTTTTTTTAGATCGTGACGGGGTTTTGAACGTGGAAAGAGGGGACTACACCTGGCGTTTACAAGATTTTGAGGTATGCCAGGGCGTTCCTGAGGCCTTGGCGTTACTGAAGCAGCAAGGTTTTTTTCTAATTGTAGTCACTAACCAGGCGGGTATCACCAAAGGTTTGTATTCTAAAGAAGACGTATTGGCTTGCCATGAGAAGCTACAGGCCTCCTGCGGGAATAGCATAGATGCGATTTACATGGCACCCGGTCATCCGTCCTACTCAGAATCCCTTTCCAGAAAACCAGATAGCCTGATGCTGGAACGAGCCATAGCTAGATTCAACTTAGATCCTGCCAAATGCTGGTTAGTTGGGGACCAACCCCGGGATTTACAGGCTGCCCAAAAATGTGGCATTTCTGGTATATTGGTAGGACCGCATGCAAGTGGAACCCATGCCTTACAAAAGAAAGACTTGTATGAGGCGGCTCAATGGATTGTTACCCAGCCGAGCGAATGATCTACTATCTAGTTTGCAGTTCATAGAAGGAGTCCTTTTTGGAGGCATTTTTTATATAACTGCTTAAAAACGAAAGCCCCAGAAATAAACCTACTCTTTGAAGGTTTATTACTGGGGTTTCTGGTAAAAGAAAATCCCCAAAAGCAGCTTCCGGGGATTTTATAATTTGATATGGGTTCAGAAGAACGTTATCCGTTCACTCTGCTGGTTACTGGAGCTTCGGCAACAGCTTTAGCCATTACTTTTTGCTCCCCCGACCGTTCAGATTTTTGGGAGTACGCGGGGCAGTTAGCCGATTTGCACGAGGCGAAGCTCAACACACAGATTGAAGCTATCAGGAAAATGTTCTTCATATTATAATTACACAATAGATAAGTATACTACTCCAAATCTACTGTTTTTGTTTAGGATTATTATTCTTTTGGTGAAATATTTATTAATCCTTATATCCTAGTATTTGGAGCATTGATTCCACGTTTTGCTCTTCCGCAAACACCCATGATTTCAAGGAGCCATCTTCCTCACGGTCAATGATCACGTGCTTAGGAGATGGGATAAGGCAATGCTTGATTCCGCCATACCCGCTTAAGCTTTCCTGGTACGCCCCAGTATGGAAGAAACCAATATACTGCGGCGCTGGCTGCTCTTTCTGAATCTTTGGTAAGAATACCTGGAAGGAGTGCATCTCAGAGTTATAGTAGTCCTGGCTGTCACAGGTTAAACCTCCAATGTTCAAGCGCTGATAGTCTTTATCCCAGTTATTGAGGGCAAATAAGATGTAGCGCTGGTTCAAGGCCCAGGTGTCTGGCAAGTTGGTGATGAAGGAACCATCAATCATGTACCACAGCTCTTTGTCGTTCTGGAGCTTAGTGTCCAGGATAGAGTATATGTGGGCACCACTCTCGCCAACCGTATAGATCCCGAACTCCGTGAAGATGTTTGGCTCCGGCACGCCTTCCTCCCTGCAGATGCGTTGGATGGTGCGCAGGATCTCCTCAATCATGTACCGGTAGTTGTAATCGAACTGGATGGAAGTTTTAATAGGGAAACCACCGCCAATGTCAATCGTGTCTAACTCAGGGCACAGCTTCTTCATCTCGCAGTACTTGTGCACAAATCGGCTCAATTCTGACCAATAGTAAGAGGTATCCTTAATTCCGGTGTTGATGAAGTAGTGGAGCATCTTCAACTTGAACTTCGGATTATCCTTGATCTTATTCTGGTAAAGACCTACTACGTCATTGTAGTTAATGCCCAGGCGGGAAGTATAGAACTGGAACTTAGGCTCTTCATCAGAAGCAAGCCTAATGCCTACCTGGCACTCTCCGTTCACAAATTCCTCATAATGGTCAATCTCCCCTAAATGATCCAGTACCGGCGTCACATTCTTGAAGCCGTCATTGATCATGGAGGTAATGTGGTCACGGTACAGCTCACGCTTAAAGCCGTTACATACAATAAATACACCTTTGTCTACTTTCCCTTTTTCATACAAGGCCCTGATGATGGGCATGTCAAAAGAAGAAGAAGTCTCAATATGAATATCGTTTTTCAAGGCTTCCTCCAAAACAAAGGAGAAATGCGAAGACTTGGTGCAGTAGCAGTAGGTATAGGTACCCTGGTAATTCAGCTTCTCCATAGACTCTTTGAACAGAATCTTGGCTTTCTGAATCTGGGAACTGATTTTAGGCAGGTAGGTAAGGCGTAACGGCGTGCCGTATTGCTTTACCAGTTCCATCATAGGAATACCGTTGAAAGAGAGTTCGTTATTATGGACAGTGAATTCCTCAGTAGGAAAATCAAAGGTTTGGTGTATTAGGTCTGTGTATTTATCCATTATAATGTAAAGGGGTATCCATAGCAGATACCGTGCGAAATTGCTTGTATTTTACCATCTTTGCAAAAACTAGTTTCCGTTTTGCATGAAAAAAATCAGACTAATAGAGGTGAAATCTGAGCTTGGGGCGGGTACACGCGGGGCTAGTTTAGGCGTTGACGCCCTCAAAATCGCGTGCCTGAACAAGCAGTCAGATTATTTTAAACGGTTCACCTCCGTAGAGGTTCCTAACCTCAATGATGTGCTGTTTGAAAAAAACCTGTTCCCGCACGCCAAATACATTGACAGTGTGCTGCAGACTTACAAACGTATCAGTAACACTGTTGAACAAACAATTGGGCTAGGAATGTTCCCGTTGCTTTTAGCCGGAGACCATTCAAATGCTGGAGGAACCATAGCCGGTATCAAAGCAGCCTATCCAGACAAAACCTTGGGAGTGATCTGGGTAGATGCCCACGCTGACATCCATTCACCTTACACCACCCCGTCTGGCAACATGCATGGAATGCCCCTGGCGGCCTCCTTAGCCGAGGATAATAATGAGTGCAAGGTAAATGATCCAGATCCGGAGACTATTTTCTTTTGGGAGGCACTCAAGAAAGTGGGTACAGACAAGCCTAAGATCAAACACGAGCACATTGTCTACATTGTGACCCGCAGCTATGAGAAGCCTGAGGTATACCTGTTTGACAAGCACAATATCAAGAACTTCACTTACCCAGAGGTGATGGCCAAAGGCATAGAGCAGGTAGCTGAAGAAGCACTTAATCGCCTGCGGGAGTGTGACATCATCTACGTCTCTTTTGACGTGGACAGCCTGGACTCCAAGTTCTCCAAAGGAACCGGTACGCCGGTAGAGGTGGGCCTGAACGTGGCGCAGGCGAAAGAACTATGCCACCACCTGGTAAGCCACCCCAAAGTTATCTGTTTTGAAATGGTGGAAATCAACCCCACCCTTGACGCAGAGAATACCATGGCGCAAAACGCCTTTGAAATTTTAGAATACACTACTGAAGCTATTCAGAACCGGTTGGCCAAAGAAGCGCAAACCGTACCTTTTGCTTAATACAAATGAAACAACTTGAAACCCAGATAGCCCAGGCGCTGAGCCAGGCCTTACTAGATACTTTCCAGCACGCTCTTCCGGCTGAGCAAATCAACCTGCAGCCCACCAGAAAAGAGTTTGCCGGAACTTTCACCTTTGTGACTTTCCCGCTGACTAAAGCCTTGGGAAAAGGACCTGAGCAGATTGGGCAGGCTTTGGGAGAAACGTTGGTTAAAAATGCGCCGCAGGTGGCTGGGTACAACGTGGTCAAGGGGTTCCTGAACATTGAAATCAAAGACACCGTATGGCTGCAGCAGTTCTCTGCGCAAGTAGCTGGTTTTAGGGCTAATTTAGCAGAAACAGCTCCTAAACAGAAAGTAGTGGTGGAGTATTCCTCTCCAAATACAAACAAGCCGCTGCACTTAGGCCACCTCAGAAATAATTTCCTGGGGTACTCTGTGGCCGAGATCCTGAAAGCCGCTGGGTATGACGTGTTCAAAGCCAACCTGGTGAACGACCGTGGCATCCATATCTGTAAATCCATGATTGCCTATGAGAAATTTGGGCAGGGAGAGACGCCGCAGAGCGCGAACATTAAAGGAGACCATCTGGTAGGTAAGTATTATGTGGAGTTTGATAAGGCTTACAAGCAGGAAATAGACCAACTGGTGGCTCAGGGCATGGATAAGGAGCATGCTAAAAAGCAGGCTCCGTTGATGCTGGAAACCCAGGAGATGCTGCAGAAATGGGAGCAACACGACCCCGAAACTATTACTTTGTGGGAAAAAATGAACGGCTGGGTGTACGAGGGCTTCCATGCCACTTACCAGAACATAGGCGTTGATTTTGATAAGTTCTACTATGAATCTGGCACTTACCTGTTAGGCAAGGACCGTGTGGAGGAAGGCCTGGAAAAAGGCGTGTTCTTCAAGAAACCTGATGGTTCTGTTTGGATTGACCTGACCGAAGAAGGCCTTGACGAAAAACTGGTGCTTCGCGCCGATGGTACATCTGTGTACATCACCCAAGACCTCGGCACCGCCGAACTGAAATACCAGGACTTCCACTATGACAAGTCTGTGTACGTAGTAGCCGATGAGCAGAACTACCACTTCCAGGTACTCAAAGCCATCCTGAAGAAGCTGGGCAAACCATATGCCGATGGCATTTACCATTTGTCCTATGGCATGGTTGACCTACCCAGCGGCAAGATGAAGTCGAGGGAGGGAACAGTAGTAGACGCTGATGAGCTGGTGCAGGAAATGATTGACACTGCCCGCCAGAAAACCGATGAACTAGGCAAAATTGAAGGCTTTACCCCAGAGGAAGCGCAGAAACTGTACCACACCCTGGCCATGGGAGCTCTTAAGTACTTCCTCCTGAAAGTAGACCCGAAAAAACGGATGCTCTTCAACCCTGAAGAATCTATTGATTTCAAAGGCAATACTGGTCCGTTTATCCAATATACCCATGCTCGGATTGCAGCCATCCAACGGAAAGCCAATGAGTTGGGCATTTCGGCTGGAGCAGAATCTTTCAAAGAAGTAGAGGCATTGCACGAAACCGAACGTGAGGTGCTTGTGCTGTTAAATTACGCAGACTCTATTATTGAGGAAGCCGCCCGCAACTACGCGCCTTCTATCATTGCCCAGTATGCGTTTGACGTTGCCAAAGGCTATAACCGATTCTATACCGAAGTGCCTATTTTCCAGGAGACAAATGCCCAGGTGCTGAGTTTCCGGATAGCTTTGTCAGCGCAAGTTGCTAATACCCTTAAAAAAGTGATGGGTTTGCTTGGGATTGCCGTGCCAGAGCGGATGTAAACTTATTGAATACACTGCCCTTCTTGATGTAACAGCCTATACACCAAGAAGGGCAGTGTACTTAATGGTAGCAGGTTAATTTGAGTAGGTCCGGCTTTTTACAAATCAGAAGAAGAACTTAATTCTTGCAGGATTCTATTTCGCAGAAAAGGGTTCTGAGTCTGATTTTTTTAAAGCCACTACAAACTAGCAGCTTACCTAATGCTTGAACACTCAGAATAAGACCAAACAATATTTTAAACAAGCGGTTAAGGAACCAATAACCTTTCACCATCATGCATCAATTGATTACCCTTTTCTCGCTTTCGTTGTTAACTGCCTGTTCTGGCCTGGCGGTTACAAGCCAGGAAACACCAACTTCTACTACTATGAATACAACCCAGCAGCCTTCATCTATTTATAGTATTCCGTTGCAAACCATTGACGGAAAAGAAACCAATCTACAGAAGTACAAAGGCAAGAAAGTCTTGATTGTGAATGTGGCCTCTGAGTGTGGGTATACGCCGCAGTACGCAGACCTGGAGAAATTGCACAAACTGCATGGCGACAAAGTAGTAGTGCTTGGTTTTCCAGCCAATGATTTTGGTGGGCAAGAGTCAGGTACCAATGAGCAGATTGCCCAATTCTGCCAAAAGAACTTCGGGGTAACGTTCCCGCTATTCCAGAAAGCCTCAGTGGTAGGAGCAGAGCAGCAACCATTGTACAAATGGCTTACTAGCAAAGATGCGAACGGCACCAATACTGAAGCGCCTAACTGGAACTTCTGTAAGTACCTCATCAGCGAAGACGGCAAAGTTCTTAAGTTTTACCCTTCTAAAGTTTCTCCCTTAAGTGAGGAGTTGCTGCGTGACATCAACAGCTAAACGTTTTTAAGTGAGTATTGAAAAGACGGCCCTGAAACGGCCAACGACGGGTACATGGGTGTCAGCATTTCGGTTACGGACGCTGCCCCTGGCGTTGTCATGTATTGGTATGGGCGGCTTTCTGGCGGCTGCTGACCATCTTTCTAGGTGGCCGGTGTTGCTCTTATGTGTCCTGACTACCCTGTTTCTACAGATTCTCTCTAACCTTGCTAATGATTACGGTGACACCAAGCACGGTGCCGATAACCAGCATAGGGAAGGGCCACAGCGCGCGGTGCAGGCCGGGCAGATTTCTCCAGCCCAGATGCGGGCCGCCATTGTGGTGTTCAGCTTATTATCATTGGTTTCTGGGGTTGCCTTGTTATGGGTAGCGCTGGGCACTTCAGGGCTGTACCTGTTTTTGTTTTTCCTGCTGTTAGGATTTGGGGCCATCTGGGCAGCTATTGGATACACCAACGGGGCCAAACCCTATGGCTATGCAGGCTTCGGAGATATATCGGTGTTCTTCTTTTTTGGTTGGGTAGGCGTGTTAGGAACGTATTTCCTGCAAACCAACCGCATTTTTTCTGAATTGCTGTTACCTGCCTCCAGCCTTGGTTTCTTTTCGGCTGCCGTTCTAAACGTAAACAACATCCGGGATTTAAAGTCAGATGAGTTAGCGGGTAAGCGGTCGGTGCCAGTACGGTTGGGTGCTTTGCGCGCCCGGAGATACCATTGGCTTCTCTTGACAGCAGGTGTGCTTTGTACCGTTGTGTTTGTGTGGGTGCGGGAGAATGCAACGCTTTGGCCGTGGTTGTTCCTGGGTTCGGTTCCCCTTCTCCTGTATAATGGGCGGGAGGTGAAACGCAGACAAACGGCCGTGCAGCTAGATCCACTTTTGAAACAAATGGCGCTGTCTACCCTTTGCTTTGTAGTACTACTGGGAATAGGGTTGTTGTTGGACAGATAGACATAAACTGAATCGGGGCTGTTTTTTGGAAAACAGCCCCGATTCAGTTTATGGAAAAAGTAAACAGCCTATTCTGCTGATGACGTAGGAGTAGCGGTTGTGGTTTGTCCGCCTTCCGCCGCTTTGGGAGCAGCAGGTTTTTTACGACGCTTTTTCTTACGCTTTACTTCCTCTCCTTCAACTCTTGGTGCCTGAGGTTGTCCCTCCGTTCTGGGTGGGCGTGGCGCAGAGCCTTCCGTAATTTCTCCGGCTGGTTTTTCGCTGCGGGGTTTTGCGTCTCTTCTGCGGTTGTTGTCGCGGCTACCACTGCCTAATACTTCTCTTCTCCTTCCTTCTGGGCGACCACCTTCTGAGCGTCCGCCACGGCCTGCGGGAGCACCTCCCCGGCCTCTGTTGCCACCTCTTTTGCTGTTGCCTACCGGGTCAAAGGTCGGGCCTTCGCCTACGCCTTCAGGTAAGGGCAGTTTAGGAAGCTCACGTTCGATCAGCTTTTCAATCTTTACCAGTCTTTCCTGGTCTTGCTCATTCACAAAAGTGATGGCCACACCTGAGGTTGCCGCCCTGGCTGTACGGCCAATGCGGTGCACATAGTCTTCTGCATCCTGGGGCACGTCAAAGTTTACAACGTGGCTGATTCCCTCCACGTCAATTCCTCTGGACATTACGTCTGTTGCTACCAACACCTGCAATTGCTTGTTTCTGAAGCGCTGTAAGGTGGCTTCCCGCTCATCCTGTGTGCGGTCAGAGCTGATGCCTTCAGCGTCAAAGCCCATTTTCTGCAGAGACCGCACAATGTCATTCACCGCATTTTTGCGCGAGGTGAACAAAATCATGGTCTGAATCTCAGCGTGTTTTAAAATGTGCTGCAAAACTCTCAGCTTTTGGTTGTCATACACCAGGTAAATACGCTGGTCTATGTTAGCCGCCGGCTTGGAGATGGAAAGGCTTATCTCTTCAGGCTCCTGTAAAATCTGCTTTGCGAAGGTTCTGATCTTAGGCGGCATGGTGGCCGAAAACATAAGCGTCTGGCGTTCTTTAGGCAATTGAGAGATAATCTTGTTAAGATCATCCATAAAACCCATGTCCAGCATTTTATCGGCCTCATCTAAGATAAGGTACTTCACCTGGTCTAGTTTCACGTACCCCATTTGCATGTGAGCAATAAGACGGCCTGGAGTGGCTATAATAATGTCTGCTCCGCTGGTCAACGCTTTCTTCTGTTGGTCCCAGTTCTGGGCATTGTTACCGCCGTAGATGGCAATAGAGGTAGCGCCCGTAAAGTAGCTAAGTCCTTCCACCTGGTCATCAATCTGTTTGGCTAATTCACGGGTGGGTACCAAGATCAAGGTACTGGTGAAGTCGTATTTAGCCTCTGTGATTTTGCTTAAGGTAGGTACTAGAAAAGCAGCTGTTTTACCTGTGCCCGTCTGGGCGCAGGCAATCAAATCTTTTGACTCTAATATAAAAGGGATTGCTTGTGCCTGAACAGGGGTAGCTTGCTTATAACCCATTGACCGAATACCGTCCAGTAAATCGGGTTGTAGGTTGAAATCATCAAATGTAACGCTCATTGTTCTGTATCATCTTGTAAGCCAGCTATTGAATTCTACCGGCTCGGGTATAAGAGTCTGTAAAGATAGGCTTTTCTGGCAATTCGTTTCCTCTAGTTTCTGGTAGATGTTGCCTGACAGGTATTATAAAACGGAGAGAGTATTAAAAAAGATATGTATACAAATTGCACTATATATAATTTCCAATAAAGATTTTTTGGTCAGATTAGTAGAAGGAATACAATAAACAATTTTGCTTCATTTAAGTAAAAAGGTCAAAAACAAGTGAAAATAAAAGTTTTTTTCTTATTAAATATAAATATGTAAAGATAGTGGTTGTAACATTTTGCTAAAATACAATTGCGTGAAACCGCAAACAAGTGCCACCGTTAAAGCTGGTATAGAAAGAAATTGAAGATAACTAAGTTGCTCAACCTAACCTTAAATTTGAAAATATGAATCTAACTATACTTACCCTTCTTTTGGATACTGATTAAGTCTCCAGCTACATAAGTTTACTGCTAATCCAGCTTTTATTTATTACATCCTACCTAACCCAAAATTAGGTACACAGGATAACTACGTCTAATTACAATCCAAATCAAGTTTAAAATTCCCTATCATGAAAAGAACTATACTTTCATGGGCAAGCACCCTTATGCTTATACTTTTCGCTTTCATTGGTCAAGCCCAGGCCCAGTGTAATACCTCTCAGCCAAGACCTATCACCGGAAACCAACACCCTTGCCCTGGTGACATTGAAGTGTACTGTATTGAAAATGACCGCAACTATACCTCCTATGTATGGGACGTGCCTAGAGCCCATGCTGGTGAGCCGCCAGTAGGTTGGGAAATTATCTCTGGACAGGGTACGAATTGTGTGACCGTGAGAGTGGGTCAGAAAAGCGGAACCATGAAGGTGAAGGTAACTGATCCGGTTTGTGGCACTAAAGTAGCCACCCTCCCAGTGAAACCCGGTAAAGACTTTGAGGTGACAATTGCAGGGCCAGATTCTATTTGCGTGAAAGAGCCGCAAACCTACACTGCCTCTGTCAAGAAGGCCAAAGGAAACGGGAACATCAAAAAAGGCGAGTTCATCTTCAACTGGACTGTACCCGCTGACTGGACTATCCAGAGCGGACAAAACACTGATAAGATAGTGGTAATACCAGGTGCTACAGATGGTGAAGTAAACGTGTATGTAAGTGACAATACCGCAGTGAGTGGAAACGGAAACAACGGAAACGGAGTAGGGGGTTACAAACAGGGCTACTGTGGAACAGCTTCTGACGGTATACTGGTAGAAACAAATGAAAACTGCGGTGGAGGTTCTGTTTGCCAGATACCAGAAGTAACACTTGCCGCCCCAGATACCATCTGTAACCTTGCCGACGAGCCTACCACCATTAGAGTGAATGAAATGCAGGAAGGCGTGACTTATGCCTTTGAAGTGCCAGAAGGTTTCTTGGTTCTGGAAGAAGGTCCTGGTTTTGTAACTGTGGTAGCCGTGTTTGAAGAAGAGCAATTAGGCCAGGCGCATACCATCACGGTCACAGCTGTTAATGAATGTGGCACTGATACAGCCAATGTTTCAATAGTTGTCGCAGATTGCGGATTAGGTAACCCGCTTCCAGTGACCCTAACTAAATTTGAAGGAGTGTCCCGTGGCGGTGCGGTGGTACTTAACTGGACTACGGCCTCAGAAATAAACAACGACCGCTTTGAGATAGAGCGCAGTGCCAATGGCAAAGACTTTGTGAAAGTAGGGCAGGTGAAAGGAAATGGAAACTCTTCAGTAGCTATTGACTACACCTACACAGACCGCGCCAGCACTTCAGGAACTGTGTACTACCGCTTGAAACAAGTTGACTTTAACAATGCTTCAGAATACTCAAAAGTGGTAGCTGTTAACCACGTGGCGGCAACTGGTAGCTTACCTTCAATAAGTATGTACCCTAACCCGGTAACTGATGGAAGAGTAACGGTTCGCTTCCAAGATGCAGTAAATGGAGCCGCAAGTATTCGTTTGGCAGACATGAGCGGAAGAGTACTGCAAACCCAGGAGTTAAGCAACGTGAACTCTGAAGTAGCTTTGAGCTTCACTAACCTGAATTTGAAACCAGGTATCTACATGATCACAGTTGTAGCCAAGGGCCAAAGCACTACGCAGCGGATCATAGTAAGATAAGCAAGACTTGAATTGATAGGATGCCTGGCAGGCAGTAACCCTTGGTTGCTGCCTGCCTTCTTTTTGAGCCTGGCCATAGAAGATATTAGCCTTCTTGCTGTATCATGTAAGGCAATGGCCTAATAATAAAATTCTAAGATATTATTGTATTGTGTAGAAAATGCGTCTTTTAAGTTAACTAACTGATTACCAATATGTTTTAAAAATAATATAGTAAGGGTTGTAAGCCTTTAATAGAGTTATGTATAATTATATGTTTTTATTGGCTTTTGTAAAGTGATTGTATTGCAGGTTTACAGATTGGCCTTAAATAGATAAGTAGGACATGTATGGTTTTATTAGATGTCTTATATATTTCAAAAAGGTTATTTTAAGAAAAGTTCTGTATTTGAAGGTTTTAAGCCTTAAATGGGTTTTTTGCTTTGTGTTTAGGTAAGATTGTTTTCGTGTTTTTTAATGAAAGTACAATTTTTGTGAAACCACAACAGGTTGATGTCGTTAAAGAGAATATATAGTGGAAAATTAGAAATAATTAAGTTTTACACTTGAATCAATAAAAACATATGGCAATAACTGTACTATCCCCTTTTAATAAGTCTGATTGAGTTAGGTGCTGTAACATAACTGTTTATAGCTTTTCCTGCTGATCCCCCCTCTTTGTCCCTGTTCGCCAGGGTCCTTGAACAACTACGTCTTTATCAATCCTATCAGATCCTAAAATTTTTTAATCATGAAAAGAACTATACTTTCATGGGTGGGCACACTTGTGCTTTTACTTTTCGGGCTTACATATCAGGCGCAAGCCCAATGTTCCGGCTCTAATGACTGCTTTGACTTTAAATTGTTAAGCGCTACCGCAGTAAATTCCACTACTACACGCTTAACTTTCTCCATCAAAACCAATTGCGACCAAGATTTAAGTAATGTGGCTTTTGAGTTGCCAGCAGATTATGATGCTTTCAACCCTTCCGCTCAGAAGTTCAACTATACTATAGAAAACCCAACCAATAACCCTTTCTACTCCATTAAATTTGAGGGAAAAGGGATTAACGGGTACAAGAAAGGCGTTGAAGATATATTTACTTATGAGGTAAGTACTTTTGCTTACAACAACATGTCTCGTTTGCGCATTCAGGCAAAGGCCGGTCGTGAAATAGGCATGGTCACATTTAACCCAAAAATCTGTGCTCCATCTAAAGGTGGTAATACAGGCGGCGGAACTGGCAACAATGGCGGTGGAAATGGCGGCGGCAATAATGGTGGAGGTAACAACGGAGGCGGTAATAATGGAAACTGTAGCACCTCTCAGCCAAGACCAATCATGGGAGACCAAAGCCCATGTGCCGGTTCTGAAATTGAGTATTCCGTTGAAAATGTGTATACCTCTTATGTCTGGGATGTACCAAGAGCACAGGCTGGAAACCCATCAACTGGCTGGGTGATCATCAGTGGCCAAGGCACGAACAAAGTAAAAGTTCGGGTAGGCGAGAAGAGCGGTACTATGAAAGTCAAAGTGAATGATAAGGTATGCGGCACCAAAGTAGCGACCCTGCCTGTTAAACCAGGTAAAGATTTTTCAGTGGACATCAGTGGCCCAGAGTCAATTTGCTTGAAAGGTCTTCCAGCCCCACTAGTCTATACTGCCTCTGTTATGAAAGGAACTGGCAAGGCACAGGCGAAAGGACAATTCACTTACAACTGGTCAGTGCCTGAAGGCTGGGTTATTAGAAACGGTTTGGGAACTGACAAAATATCTGTTACTCCTGGTTCTGAAGATGGCGAAGTTAGTGTGATTGTCACTGATAACCAAACCAGTAATGGTAACGGAAATGGCAACGGGAACAATGGCAATGGTAACGGAAACAACGGTAACGGAAACGGGAATAATGGAAATGGAAACAATGGCAACGCTAACAACTACTGTGGTTCTGCTTCAGCAGTCCTGGTGGTAGAGACAAATGAGAACTGCGGCGGTGGCGGCGGAGACGGTGTTTGCCAGGAGCCTAAAATCAATTTCGTGGTGCCACCTACGGTGTGTAACATCTCTAATTACGTTTTCCGAATCAACGGAGGCAAAGACGGTGAGATCTATGAGTACATTTTCCCTGAAGGCTTCTTTATAGTAGACCAGGGTGAAGACTTCGTGTCAGTAAATGTTATCTTCGAAGAAGATGCCATCAATACAACCCAAACCTTGCGGGTGCTGGCCATCAATGAATGCGGAAGTGAAGAGTTTACAGCATCTGTAGTGATAGGAGATTGCGTTGGTGGTAATCCACTACCGGTAACCTTGTCAAAGTTTGAAGGAGTTTCCCGCAGCGGAGCTGTAGAATTGAACTGGAGTACTGCTTCAGAAATCAACAACGACCGCTTTGAAATAGAGCGCAGCGCCAACGGGAAAGACTTCCAGAAAGTAGGACAGGTGAAAGGAAATGGAAACTCTTCAGTAGCTATTGACTACACCTTTACAGATCGTTCCGCAACTTCAGGAACCGTTTACTACCGCTTGAAACAAGTTGACTTTGACAATGCCTTTGAGTATTCTAAGGTAATTGCGGTAACGCACAGGGCAACTGCAAATTCTTCAGCCATGAGCGTGTATCCTAACCCGGTTACTGATGGAAACTTAAGTGTTCGCTTCCAGAACTCTGTAAAAGGTAACGCTACGGTTCGTCTCCTTGATATGAGTGGAAGAGTGTTGCATACCCAACAAGTAGGTAACGTTGAATCTGAACTTGGAATGAACTTAAGAAGCTTGAACCTGAGACCAGGAGTTTATATGATCTCTGTAACAGCAAATGGGCAAAGCACCACCCAACGTGTAATGGTGCGATAGAATAGAAGAATTGGATTGATAGGATGACAAGCAGGCCGCGACCATTGGGCGCGGCCTGCTTTCTTTTTGTCCTTTCAGGAAAAGCAGGGTTTTCAATTCTCCTTTTTATGCCCATTTTTGAAAAACAGTTCCAAAATAAATGGAAGAAAACAAAGGGCTTTTCCATAATTTGCTAGTAGTGGAGTTTGCCAGCGTGCTGGCCGGGCCAAGTGTTGGCCAATTCTTCTCTGAAATGGGTGCCGAAGTGCTGAAAATAGAAAGCCTGAAAACCCAGGGAGATGTGACCCGCCGGTGGAAGCTGCCTTCAGAAGCAAATGAAACAACGGTGTCTGCGTACTTTGCCTCTGCCAACTGGGGTAAAAAATCGGTCTGCCTTGATTTAGCTTCTGAAAGCGTCAAAGAAGTAGTGTATGCATTGGTTAAAAAGGCAGACATTGTTTTATCTAGCTTCAAACCCGGTGATGCTGAAAAACTCCGGATGGACTATGCCACTCTCTCTGCGCTAAACCCAAGGTTATTATATGGGCAAATTACCGGCTATGGAAGCCAGGTACCGCGGGCAGGGTATGACGCTGTGTTGCAGGCCGAGGCAGGGTTCATGTTCCTGAATGGAGAGAAAGGGGGAGTTCCGGTTAAAATGCCGGTTGCGTTGATTGATCTGATGGCCGCGCACCAGTTGAAGGAGGGACTGCTGGCAAGTCTTTACCGCCGGGAGAAAACAGGCCGAGGCCAATATGTAGAAGTCTCTTTATTAAATGCAGCTATTTCCTCATTGGCCAATCAGGCTACCAACTATTTGGTGGCTGGGGTGGCTCCGGAACGCATGGGGTCTGAACATCCTAACATCGTGCCATATGGCACTATCTTCCGCACGTTAGATGAGAAAGACATTGTGCTGGCCGTGGGAGATGACCGGCAATTCCAGTCGCTTTGCCAGGCATTAGGGGATGAAGCCTTGGGAGTAGAGCCCATTTATAAGACAAACAACCAACGCGTTCTGCACCGGGAGACCCTTCTGCCAAAACTTAGAGAATTAGTGGCAAGGCATGAGCAGGAAAATCTGCTACAGGCATTAATCCAAAATTATGTACCTGCCGGGGCAGTGCATTCGGTGCCTGAAGCTTTGGCGCAACCCTTGGTTCAGCCGCAATTGATTTTTGATGAAAGTCTTACCCCCAAAGGGGTGCGACAAATTGCTTTTTCTAGTCATGAAGCAAGATTAATGCCTTCATCACCCCCTCAATTGGGGCAACATACCTGGCAGGTATTGCGGGATACTGGCAAAGTATCTGAGCAAAAATTAAAGGAACTCGCCAAAAAAGGCCTTATCTTCCCGGCCGAATCAGAATACCCATAACTAAAAGGTGCTGTGGAAAGTACTATAAAGAGCTAATTTCCAAGGCACTTTGCATATGTTTAACCAAATGGTGTACAATGGAAGATAGAATAGAGACCATCTTTGAAGGGTTACGGCAAAAGTCCACCACCAAACAAGCAATTTTCAGAAATACCAAAGTGATCTTTGAGCAGCTTAGAAATTGCTCTATTGCACTGGTGGAGAATTTGAAAAAACGCATCAGCGAAGTAGATGCTAATGTGTTGATAGAATACCGCAACGTCAACGACTTTGAGTTTCATATCAAGTTTTCAGGTGACCTGCTCATATTTGTAATGCACTCCAATGTCATCACTTTGCCAGACGATCATGAACTCATGAAAAGCCGCTACGTGGACGAAGACTTTAGAAGAAGGTTCTTCGGGCATATCATGGCCTACAACTTCATGGCTGACTCTATTAAATATAACCGCTTAAATGACCCGGGCTACTTACTGGGTAGGGTGCTCATTAATATAGAAAACCACTTTTACCTGGAAGGGGTGAAGCAGCTGGATCTTACCTATAATGACATGGCCAAAAATGAAATCAATGAAGAGGCTTTGCGCCTGTTTATTGAAAGTGCCATGGTCGCCTCAGTGAACAATGACCTGGTAGCACCAGATGTAGAGGAAATCCGGAAAATAACCGTGAAGCAGAAACTAGAGGAACAACAGGTAAGTACCCCTCAGAAAGTAGGCTTCTCCTTTAGTTACCAAAGAAAGCCTAACGTGTATTAAGGCCAATTTGCTAAAATCAACCTTAAAGCAGAATTGTGCAGAAAGGAGAGGCCTTCAATTTTGAGCATGTTTGTTAAAAACAAGCTCAAAACTGAAGGCCTCTATCATGCTACAGGGTTCTAAGAAGGGCTACACAATCTCAGCTAGTTCCAGCCAGCGCTCAGTTTTGGTTTCAACCGCTGTGTTGATGTCTTTGATGCGCTGTGCCATTTCTGCCAGGCGCACGTGGTCTGCAGTTCCAGCGTTCATCTCATCGGCTAGGGCGTCTTTCTCTGCTTCCAGTTTTTCTATTTCTTTCTCCAGTTGCTCGTATTCTTGTTTCTCTTTGAAAGAGGCTTTTCTTTTAAGAGCAGCGTCAGCTACTGGGGCAACCGGGGTTGGGACAGGAGCGGCTTCAACAGCTGGTTTGGCAATTGGTTTTACCTCGTCCAATTTCATGTTCTCGCGCTCCTTGGCCCACTCACGGTAATCGGTGTAGTTGCCCGGGAAGTCACGTAGGTGGCCGTTTTCCTCAAACACGAAGAGGTGGTCTACCAGTCGGTCCATGAAGTACCGGTCGTGGGAGACAATCAATAATGAGCCACCAAAGTTCAGGAGGAAATCTTCCAGAATGTTAAGTGTTGGAATGTCCAAGTCATTGGTAGGCTCATCCAGGATCAGGAAGTTGGGATTCTTGATGAGAACGCGCAGCAACTGCAGACGGCGTTTTTCGCCACCGCTCAATTTACTGACAAACGTGTACTGCTGGGCGGGCGGGAACTGGAAATGCTGCAGAAACTGGCTGGCGGTAATCACTTCCCCGTTGCCGGTTTCTACCACCTCGGCTACTTCCTTCACCACGTCAATTACGCGTTGGTTTTCATTAAAGGTAAGCTCTGTTTGGGTGTAATACCCGAAAACAGTGGTCTGGCCAGCAATGATCTCACCGCTGTCTGGGGTCATTCTTCCGGTGAGCATGTTCAGGAAGGTAGTCTTTCCGGCACCGTTTGGTCCCACAATGCCTACGCGGTCTTTTTTCTTAAAAATATAGCTGAAATCATCCAGTACCACTTTCTCGCCAAAGCGTTTGCTCAAGTGGTCAATCTCCAGGATCTGGTTTCCCTGACGGGTACTTTTTACTGATAACTCCAGTTGGGTGCGGGTGTCTTTTTGGGTGGCTTTTTCCTTGATGTCGTAAAAAGCATCTACCCTAGATTTGGATTTGGTACCCCGAGCCTTAGGCTGACGGCGCATCCACTCCAGTTCTTTCTTCATGAGCTGGCGGGCTTTGCCAATCTCAGCGGCATTAGCTTCTTCCTGCTCGGCTTTCTTCTCTACGTAGTAGCTGTAGTTGCCCTTGTAGGTATACAGTTGGCCGCGGTCCAGTTCCGCTATTTCATTAGCTACCTGGTCCAGGAAGTAACGGTCGTGGGTTACCATGAGCAGGGTGGTTTGCTCGGTGGTGAGCATGTTCTCAAACCACTCAATGGTTTCCAAGTCCAGGTGGTTGGTAGGCTCATCCAAGATAAGCAAGTCTGGTTCTTCAATGAGCACGCGGGCCATGGCTACCCGTTTCTTCTGTCCCCCGGAAAGGTGCTCTACTTGCACATCGAGGTTCTGGATGCCCAGTTTGCCTAAAATTTGTTTGGTACGTACTTCGTATTCCCAGGCGTGCAGCGTTTCCATGCGCTCCATGACCTGTTGCATGCGTTTGTCAGACGTGTTAGGGTCTTCCAGGCAGGCTTCGTAGTCTCTGATAGCATCCAAAACTTCGGTCTGGCCTGAAAAAATGGCTTCCTGTACCGTTGCTCCCGTCGGGAACTCAGGTTGCTGCCATAAGTAGCCTACCCGTATGCCGCGGCGTACGCTCACAGTGCCATTGTCTGTAGGAAGCGAGCCCGATAAAATCTGCAGTAAAGTAGTTTTGCCGGCTCCGTTGGCGCCTATAAGCGCCACCCGTTGCCCACGGTTTATACCAAAGGTGAGGTTCTGGAAAAGCCAGCGGTCACCGAAGCTTTTTGAGATAGAGTCTGCTGAAAGGTAATTCATGCCGCAAAGGTACGCAAACAGAAAAGGGTAAACCAGTCAGAGGTTTAGCAAAAATAGGAGGGCACAAAAAAAGGTCGGGAAAACCCGACCTTTTCTGTAATGTCTTTGTCTAAAAAGGCTCTACGCATTAGTGGGAGTGTCCGTGACCCATGCTACGGTTAGTAACAGCACCATGAGCAGGTGCTACACGAGTCATCATAGCTTGCAACAAAATCATAATACCTACAATCAAATGGGGTAGGTATACATATTCATCAAAATTGAAGATCCAGGGCGAAGCTGCCAAGAAGATACCAATCAGGTAATCCATGGTCAAGTGCATGTTAGGAGACATAGCCCTAAACACTCCAACTTCCCAGTTGGTCATCAGGTTCTGTAATATAATCATGGCACCAACTATAATTGGAACCCATGTTTCTGCACCGCCTCTGTCGAAATCAAGGATGAACGGAGCAGCAATCAATAGTAGACCCACCAGGTAATCCATAATCCCGTGGGCGCGGGTTGATAATACTTTCATTTTTATTCCTCCTTTTTTAGTTTCAACTTGTATGGTCTTTTTACGCCATTTATTTTTTGAAAGTTGCGGAAAAGTGCATTTTAGATTTGTATTATTAAGATGTGGGTGTTTTTACGGTGGTATGTAATTATACTGATTATCTATAATTTGCCAGGCATGAAGAAAGCTGAAAACAGGGACCGGCCCATTGGAGTGTTTGATAGTGGAATAGGCGGTTTAACCGTTGCTAAAGCCATTAAGGCACATCTTCCGGAAGAGCAGTTGGTCTATTTTGGAGATACCGCGCACCTGCCCTATGGCGATAAATCTACGGCGGCCATCCAGGCCTATGCCGTGAAAATATGCGATCTGTTGATTAGGCAGAATTGTAAAATAATTTTGATTGCGTGCAATTCTGCTTCTGCTGCTGCCTATGAGTTGGTGCGGGAATATGTGGGCAGCAAGGCACAGGTATTGAATGTGATTGACCCCGTGGTGGAGTATGTGGGCCAAAAGTTTTCAGATAAAACCGTGGGGTTGATAGGCACAAAGCAAACGGTGCTTTCCAATGTATACAAGAAGAAGATTGATGACTTGGATCAGGGAGTGAACCTGAAGTCACTGGCGACTCCCTTGCTCGCGCCCATGATAGAAGAAGGGTTCTTTAACAACAACATTTCAGAAAGTGTCATCCAAACGTACTTGTCAGATCCCATGCTCAATGGCATAGAGGGGCTTATATTGGGTTGTACCCATTATCCTTTGATAAAAGAGCAAATCACCAACTTCTATAACGGGCAGGTAGAAGTGCTGGATGCCTCAGAGTTGGTGGCCCAGCATGTGGGCAAGGTGCTGGCACAATCAGATATTGCTTCTGTTCGTTTACCTGGTGAACCCCACTTTTACGTATCTGATTATACGGCTTCTTTTGAGGCCTCTACCCAGCTGTTTTTCCAGCAGAAGGTAAACCTGGAGCATTATCCGCTTTGGGAATAAACAGATGGGTGCACAAGCGGTTATTGCCGTGTAGTGCTCGTTTTACCCTTACATTTACAAAAACAAGCCAGAAATGGCTTTCGTATTCTTCTTTATGAAAAAGCGTTACTTTCTTATTGGTGATTTCTCGCGCAACGTACTGTTGGTGAGCGCCGCTGCCTGCCTTGGTTTGTCTTCCTGCTCAGAAAACCGCCAGGAGCAAACCGACACTGCTACTGAGTGGAACGCCGGCGAGACTGCCCCTCAATTTACCCAAGGTGTCATTACAGAAATGACAGAGGTGAGCCCCGATAACTGGAAAATCACCGATGAGCGTCCCGCTGAGGTCGGGAAGGTGATGGCCATCCTGAAGCACAATGATGGAAAAGTAGACACGCTGCAAGGTCTGGAACTGGAGCGCCGTATGCAGGAGTACTCGCAGGCTAACCCACAAAACGGCACCGGGTTCAGCATGATGAACGTGCTCATGTGGAGCGGCATCGGGTACATGGCGGGCCGGATGCTGTCACCTAACCGTGCTTACTACGCCAACCCTAATACTATCCAGCGCAACGAGGCCTGGCGTCAGCAGACTTCGGCTGAGCGGGCGAGAGGCGCTACTGCTTTCAGAGGTACTACTGGTCCTTACAGCCGTCCGGCGGGTACGGGAAACGTGCGTTCTACCCGTCCTACTAACAGCCGTTCTGGCACCTTCGGAGGAAGATCAGGCGGTTTCGGAGCATAAGCTAAGCAGCCTACTATTTTGGCTCAGGGAAGGAGTCAGTCTTTCCTGCCAGTTTCCCTATGTTTTTCTAAAAGCAGCTCCTAAACACGGCTGCTGAAATTCTATAACCTAAGTTTTCACTCAAGCTTTATCATCCTCATGCCAGATACGTCACTTCCGGTTAAGTTAATGCCGCACCACGGCGATGTTACTACTATGGTCCGCCAGATGGGATGGGAGTGGGTGGTAGAGGAGGAGTGCCAGACGTATTTGTCAGGTGAGGCAGTAGTTGTCACGCAGTCCGCCGCAGATGATCTGCTGGAAGCTGCCACTACGCTTTACCAGATGATGGTGGAAGCGGTGCCCGAAGGAGTACCTGATGATTTCCTCCGCAAAATCGGGATTCCGGAGCGTCTCTGGAAAGCCCTGCGCCATTCTTGGGAAGATGACCGACATTGGCACATCTACGGGCGCTTTGACTTCGCGCAAACCCCTGAAGGGGTGAAGCTATTAGAATTTAATTCAGACACAGCGACCTCTATTCCTGAAACAGCTGTGGTGCAGTGGGCCAGTTTGGCCGCCGCCGGTAAAAATGAGAGCCACCAGGCCAACGGCTTGTATGAGGCGCTGGTAGAGCAGTTCAGGACTTGGCAAGGGTTGAACCCAGAGTTGGAGCCGGCCATGTTACTGGTGTACCTGGGGGGCAACAAAGAAGATTATACGAACTGTGAAGTTTTAGCCCAGGCGGCTACCGAAGCTGGGTTTGATACCCACATCTGCCCGGTAGATGAAATGCAAGTTTCTACATTGGGAGCTGAGCGAGGTATTTGGGCCCAGATTGGGGCTGAGCAGTGGCGCCGGTTTCCTTTCCTGTTCAAGCTAGTTCCCTGGGAGCTGTTTGTGCAACTGGAGCCTGAACTTTGTGCCGATGTAGTAGACCTGCAGTTCAGCCGAAGCGTGATTATCGCCAATCCCGTTTATTCCCTGATATTCCAAAGCAAAGCCTTTTTGGCTTGGCTGTGGCAACAGTTCCCGTACCACCCGCTTTTGCTCCGTACAGAGTTTACCTCTTTTTCAGGAAAAGCGGTGGAGAAACCCTACTTCGGGCGGGAAGGCCAGAACATTCAGGTGCGGGAGAATACCGATGTTTCCTCTACTTCCGGCGAGTACAGCAACCAACCCCACATCTACCAGGCGTGGGCTGAGCTTCCCCAGGATGACAAAGGCTACCGGTACCAGGCTGGTGTTTTCTGGGCAGGGGAAGGCAGTGCCATTGGGTTCCGGCGGGAGCGGGGTATTATCACCAACCTGTCTCAGTTTGTAGCGCACGTGGTGGAGTAGAAAGGGATTCAGGAGTTGAAGCCATAGACCTTTAAAAAGCCTTTCTGTGTTGCTATGCACAAAGCTACGCTTATCATCCTGGCCAGTGCCCGCAAAGACAGTGACACCAAACTGTTCGTCCAGAAATTCTTTCGGAATACGCCCCACCAACTGTTGGACTTGCTGGACCATGCTATTTACCCGTACCGGTACGAGAATGACTACCCAGCGGAAGATGAGTTTGGGAGTGTCATCTCGCAAGTGTTACAGCACCAGATCATCGTGTTCGCCACGCCGGTGTACTGGTATGCCATGAGCGGGGTATTGAAAACCTTCTTTGACCGCCTCACTGATCTGGTCACCGTGCAGAAACCGGCAGGCCGCAAACTAAAAGATAAAATAGTCTTTGTGGTAGCCGTTGGGGCAGATTCTGAACTCCCCACTGGCTTTGAGGTCCCCTTCAAACTGACGGCCAAGTACCTGAACATGAAGTTTGGGAGAACCTTGTACGCCTCTACTGAAGAAGTGGAAACAGACATTCAACACCTAGGTGACCATCGGGAATTTCTGCGCGAAATAGAGGATGCGGCAAGGGGAATCAGCTGAACTTCTTGCCTTCGGTGATGCGCTCTACGGTTTTCAAAATGCGATTGCCCCTGGTTTCGGTGCGTTTGGCCTCCAAGACCCAGCGCACGTACTCTTTGCGGTGCGTGTAGGCCAGCTTTTCAAATTTCTCCAGTTGCTGAGCCTCGGCTAAGGCTTGTTTCAGGTCCTCGGGAATTTCAATGACACTGCGCTCCGTTGACTTGGCGGCGGCACCTGATTTTAATTGCGTGGCTGCGCGAAGGTACTCCACTAAAATTTCCTCGTTTACCTGAGTTGCATCGGAGTACTTGATACTGCGCATTGCTTTGGCATCCTGGCTGCTGTTAAACACCCCATGCGGATCTTCCAACAAGGCTCCCTGGAAGAAAGACACGCTCACATGCTGCTTGAATATACCCAGGCCGCACACCAATCCCGGACCCGTTTTCTCGTACATGGGCACACTCCATTTCCAGGTGGCTTTCAGTTCTGGATCAGCGGCGGCAATGGCACTTCTTATTTTCTCACAGATGGCTTGGGCAAACTCAGGGGCGTTTGCGAAATAACTTTCGATCTTCTGCTCGTTCTGTTCTGGGGTCAATTTAGAAGTGGCCATAGGATAGGTTGGGCTTGTGTTTATTGATGAAGAGGAGCATGTCCGTTTGGGGCTAGTTTTTTGAAAAACGAGTTAAAAAAGGAATTACCAGCGGGCAGCCTGGAAACCAGCAACAGTAAACAGTTCTGACGGCAGCGTTTTAGGAAAGCGCATGTTATAGTAAACCTCATGCAGGGTCTTGGTGCCGTTCAGGTAAAAAGTGAGGTCTGTGGCAATCCAGTTGCCTTTTACATTTTTATAGCCTTTCAATTCCACGGCATTTTGGCGATCGCCGGTTTGCCTGATCGTTTTCAAACCCAACAGCTTTTACTGGTCAATGATGAAGTGGCTGGCTTTTTCCTCAAGAGAATTCACGCATACCACATACACTTTTCGGCCCTGCCAGGTAGTAATGAAGACTTTGGATAAATCAATTCCGGCTTCCTGCATCTGGGCTACCGTGCGTTCAACAGGCTGGTGATAGACGTCAAACCCCAAGGCCAACACCTCATGCACGCGGCGGCGGCGGTTTTGCAGGGCATTGTCTTTGAACACGTATTGGCTATCCTGCGAGAACAAAGCCCCGTTTCCCTGCTCAAGCTCCCCGAACCTGATCACCAGTTTCCGGGAAAAGCCATGGCCTCATGCCACACCTGTGCTGAGGAGTCGGAAGGAGTTTTGTAGCTGACCGCTGTTTGGTCAAAGGTGAAATAGGGGTTAAACTTGCCTGCGTAGTTGTCGTGCATCCTTCTTATAACCTCCTGGCCGGTAAGGACAGGACCGGAGCGGGTGACTTAAACAGGTGAGAGAAGGAAAGCAGGAACGGCAAAAGCAAGTGCAGCAGCATAGACCATGTGGTGAAGAGAAGTCTGAAAATAGAGAGATTATTTAGTTTCTGAAAATGGAGTCTTGCAGCCCAATAAGAAATCAAACCATATCAGTAAATCTTACCGTTGAGGGAATATGGATACGCTAGAACAAACCCTTCAGAAGTACTTTTCAGGCTTAGAACCCTCCCTCCGCCAAGAACTCCTGCAAGAAGGAACCGTGAAAAGACTACCCGAAGGAGAAACCATTATCCGGACCGACCAATACCTGAAATCTTCCATTCTGCTACTCAATGGACTGCTGAAGGTGTACCGGGAAGACGAGGAAGGCAACGAGTTCCTGATGTACTTTCTGGAGCCTGGTCACGCCTGTGCACTGTCTATGTTATGCGCTGCCCGCGACGAGCAGAGCAAGATTTCAGCGCAGGCAGTTACGGACGCTGATGTGTTGTTAGTGCCCATGCACGTAGCCGAGCGCTGGCTAGGCAAATACCCCAGTTGGCACAACTTTGTAATTGGCACCTACCGGGAACGTTTTGAGGAGCTGCTGCAGACCTTGGATGCTGTTGCCTTTAAAAGCCTGGATGAGCGCCTTCTATTCTACCTAAAGAAGAACCAAGAGGTAAAAGGAAACCAACTCAAACTTTCCCACCAGCAGATTGCCGAGGAACTGAACAGCTCCCGCGAAGTGATTTCGCGCCTCTTGAAGAAATTAGAACAGCGGGGCCTTCTCACCTTGCACCGCAATTACATTGAGTTGCACCAGTTAGATAAATAAGGGAGTTTGCTTTAATGAAGAATCAGTGTCATTGATATGGGAAGCAATGACACTGATCTTTTTTAATTCCATTTGTGGCCTTTCTTCTTCAAAATACCGCTAAAGAGCCTCTGTGACTTTTGTCACTGTGATGGGTCAAAGTATCTTCTACCTTTGTCGCATCATAAAAGAAACATGGAGATACTGGGGTACATAGCGGCTTTACTGATAGGCGGTACATTGGGGCTTACCGGAAGCGGCGGCTCCATCCTGACTGTACCTATTCTGGTGTACCTCATTGGCCTGAACCCCATTATAGCCACGTCTTACTCCTTGTTCGTGGTAGGAGCCACCAGTTCCATTGGAGGATACCGCTTCTTCCGGAAAGGACTGGTGCATGGGAAAACGTTGGTGATCTTTGGGGTGCCCTCTCTGGTGACCATTTACCTGACCCGCCTGTACCTGATGCCTGCTTTGCCTCCCCAACTGTTTAGGTTAGGGCAGGTCATTGTGACCAAAGAGATTATGGTAATGGTACTGTTCGCGCTGCTAATGATGGTCTCTGCGGTAGGCATGATTAAGAATAAAGTTTCCGCTGAAGTGAAGGATAAGAACAAAGAAGGAGGCCATTATCAGCAAATGTTGGCGCAGGCAGTGCTGGTGGGGCTCATCTCTGGACTAGTGGGAGCGGGAGGCGGTTTCCTGATTATCCCGGCGCTGGTATTGTTAGTAAGGCTGGACATGAAGGTGGCGGTTGGTACGTCTTTGGTGCTCATTGCCCTCAACTCATTGGTGGGTTTCCTGGGTGATATGGGCCACTACACCATTGACTGGGTTTTCCTGCTCACATTTTCAGGTTTATCTGTCATAGGCATTTACGTGGGCAGCGCTTTTGCCCACAAAATCAACAGCAAGGCCCTGAAGCAAGGCTTCGGGTGGTTTGTGCTGGTGATGGGGGTTTTTATCCTGTTTAAAGAAATTCTGGGGTAAACCAGTGTGTGACCAAAGTCACTGTGCAGGTACTATCACTTGCCTACTTTTGCACAGAGGTTAATCTTATCATTCCCTAATAAGAAAGAACATGAAAGTAGAACAAATATATACCGGTTGCCTGGCACAAGGCGCCTACTACATTGAGAGTAACCGCGAGGCAGTTATCATTGACCCGCTGCGCGAGATTAAACCATACTTGCACAAAGCTGAGAAAGACCAGGCCAACATCAAATACGTGTTGGAAACCCACTTCCACGCCGATTTTGTCTCGGGGCACGTGGATCTGGCCAAAGCTGCCGGAGTCCAGATTGTGTACGGAGCGGCCGCCCAGCCCTCCTTTGAAGCTTACCTGGCCCAGGATGGGGAAGTGCTCACCGTGGGAGATGTCACCCTCCAGGTGCTACACACCCCCGGCCATACACTGGAATCTGTTACCTATCTGCTGAAAGACGAAGCCGGAAAAGATTACGCCCTTTTCACTGGAGACACCCTGTTCATTGGCGATGTGGGCCGTCCTGATCTGGCTGCGAAATCTGAGTTGACGCAGGAGCAGTTAGCGGGTATGTTGTATGATTCGCTCCGCACCAAGATTATGCCTCTGGCGGATGAGGTGTTGGTGTACCCGGCCCACGGGGCCGGAAGTGCCTGCGGCAAGAACATGAGCAAAGATACATTTGACACCTTGGGCAACCAGAAGAAAACCAACTACGCCCTGCGGGCCGAAATGACAAAAGAAGAGTTTGTGAAGGAAGTAACAGACGGGCTCCTCCCGCCGCCGGGCTATTTTCCGTTGAACGTGCAGCTGAACAAACAAGGCTACGCTAACATTGAAAACGTGCTAAACCAAGGTTTACAGGCCCTGTCACCCGATGCTTTTGAAGCAGTAGTAAACGAGACCGGAGCTCTGGTGCTGGACACCCGTAAAGCCGCCGATTTTGCACTTGGTCATGTTCCCAACTCCATCAACATTGGACTAAACGGTAGCTTCGCGCCATGGGTAGGAGAACTCATCCCAGATATCCAGCAACCCATCGTATTCCTGGCAGACGCTGGTCGCGAGGAAGAAGTAGTGACCCGCCTGGCTAGGGTGGGGTATGACCACACGCTTGGATATCTGGAGAATGGTATGACCACTTGGAAGGCCGCTAACAAAGAAATAGAATCCTTGCCGTCTATTTCAGCTCAGGAGTTTTCCCAACGTGTGCAGGCAGAAAAGCCCGTGATCATAGACGTCCGGAAACCCAGTGAGTACAGCGCAGAGCACGTGGAAGGCGCCGTCAACATGCCGTTAAGCTCCCTGAACGAGCACCTGGTAGAAATCCCTAAAGAGGAACCTGTGTACTTGCACTGTGCTGGTGGTTACCGCTCAATGATGGCAGCGTCCATCCTGAAAGCCCGCGGTTTTGACAACCTGATAGATGTAGCAGGCGGCTTCAAAGCCATCTTGGAAACGGATGTTCCAAAAACCGCATTCGTGTGTCCTTCTACATTAAGGTAAGAATTTCACTAATTAGTTAAGGTATTTGGTCGTCCCCCTTTAAAGGAGACATTCAGATAACGTGCTTTTCTTTTGCACTACCAATAAATATTGTTACAAGGATTAGATGCCTAGAAGGGCAGCCATAAGGGATTGTCCCTCCATTGATTTGCTGGGGAGGTGCTATGATGCATCCATTTGCAGGCTTTCTTTTATCAAACTGAGTTAAAAATCAAATTAGATGATAGAGTTTATCTCACAACCCTGGCCATGGTATGTGTCAGGGGCAGTGATTGCGTTGGTGATGGTGCTGCTGTTGTTTTTCGGGAGTTCGTTTGGGTTCTCCTCTAATTTCAGGATTATTTGTGCGGCGTGTGGAGCCGGCAAAAGAGTGCCTTTTTTTAAATTCGATTGGAAAGCGCAAAGCTGGAATTTGCTGTTTCTAGTAGGGACAGTACTGGGTGGATGGCTTTCGCAGGAATTTTTGCAGAACGGGGAGGTCATTCAGATTTCAACTGATACTGTCCAGGACTTACAGAAGTTGGGTTTTGCGGCTCCGCAGGGATTGCAGCCCCAAGAGTTATTCAGTTTGGAAGCGCTGGGAAGTGTACAGGGTTTTCTGTTATTGCTGGTAGGCGGATTGCTCATTGGTTTCGGGACGCGATATGCGGGGGGCTGTACTTCTGGGCATGCCATCAGCGGGCTTTCCAATTTGCAGTGGCCTTCGCTGGTGGCTGTCATCGGTTTTTTCATTGGCGGATTGGTGACCACGTTCCTGGTGTTTCCGCTGCTGTTTTCATAAAAACTTCTTAAAAGAAAAAGAGATGAAAGTATTGAAGTATATCCTGACGGGCATTCTGTTCGGGGTGGTGATGAGTAAGTCAGAGGCTATCTCTTGGTACCGTATTCAGGAGATGTTTCGGTTCCAGTCGTTCCACATGTATGGCATTATAGGCACGGCCGTGATTTTGGGGGCATTAGCGGTATTCCTGATCAAAAAGTTAAAGCTCCGTGACCTACAGGGGAAGCTCATCACCTTCCAGCCTAAGGAAAAGGGGATTACCCGTTACCTGATGGGCGGCACTATCTTTGGGTTAGGCTGGGCCTTGGTGGGAGCATGCCCCGGACCCTTGTTTGTGAATTTGGGGCAGGGGTACTGGTCTATTCTGATAGTCATTGCTGGTGGCCTCTTAGGGACTTACTTCTATGGAGTCGTAAGGAACCGGTTGCCACATTAGGTTTCCTTACAAGGAAAAAAGCCCAACCTGCTTTGAGGCAAATTTTTTGAAAACAAGCCAAAAACAGCTATTCAGATCCCTTTTTCGCCAACAAATACCCCGCTCCCAAAGCCGCCAGCATCACCAAGGAAAAAGGCCCTTCATTCAGGCGGAGTCTTCCTACGGAGGGGATTTTCTCCGGGAACTCGGCGTCCATGCCTTTGGCGCCGGGAAAGGTGAAGCTTCCCGCTTGGGCCAGGTAGAAGATAGCGGGCAGGAGGGCACCGGCTTTCAGGTTCATGTTTTGGTCACCGTCTTTTTTCTGGAGCAGGTACAGGCTGCCGGAGCCTAACAGGGTTCCGGTGAGAATGGTCATGGCATCATGGAACTTTGCGTGCGGCGTCCAGTTGTCGTTGAACAGGTGGGTTTTGTTCCAGTCCATCAGGAAACCGCCTACGGTGGTAAAGGCGGCTACGGCTTTCAGGAGGGTGCGTCCGGCTACAGATGTTTCCATGCTTCAAGAGGTTAAGGGCTGAGCTTATGCCTTTCAGGGATACGGAGCCAACAGCAGGTAGTTCAGGGTATCTGTCTAGGGCGGGCCTAAGAACCTCGCTGGGTAACGCCCCGCTATCTGGCAGGTTACCACCGGGCAAGCTGCTTTTAAGCTGATTTCTATAGAAGGGCCGGGAAACAGTGCCGGAAAGAAAGTAAATTGCCTTTTGTTTCGCGGCATATTAAGTCTGCGAAACGTTAGTACCTGAAATCTGCTTCCCATGTTCCAAACTACCAAAGCCCCCTTGCCGGAGCGCATGCGCCCGCACAACCTGGATCAGTACGCCGGTCAGAAACACTTAGTAGGCCCCAAGGGCGTGCTGCGGCGCTATATTGAAGCTGGTATGGTGCCGTCCATGATCTTCTGGGGACCACCAGGCGTGGGTAAAACCACCTTGGCCGGCATTATTGCGGGCCAACTGAAGGTGCCGTTTGTGGCCATTAGCGCCATCAATGCCGGGGTGAAAGATATCAGAGATGTGATTGAACAGGCGCGCAAACGGCAGGGCACGGTGTTGTTCATTGACGAGATCCATCGGTTCAACAAATCGCAGCAAGACGCTTTGCTGGGCGCGGTAGAGAAGGGCACGGTCACGTTGATTGGCGCTACCACCGAGAACCCTTCGTTTGAAGTCATCCCCGCATTGCTTTCCCGTTGCCAGGTGTACATCCTGAAATCATTGGAAAAAGAGGAACTGGTGGAATTGGTGCAGAAGGCCCTCACCGAAGATGAGGTGCTGAAAACGCAGAACATTGAGGTGCAGGAGTATGAGGCGCTGCTTACCATCTCTGGTGGTGATGCCCGCAAGCTGCTCAACCTGCTGGAGATTGTGATTGACGGCAGCGGAAAGGAAGAAAAGCTGGTGATCACCAATGATTTGGTGAAGCAGATTGCGCAGCAGAACCTGGCCTTGTACGACAAAGGCGGCGAGGCACATTATGACATTATTTCGGCGTTTATAAAGTCTATGCGCGGTTCAGACCCTAATGCCACGGTGTACTGGTTGGCACGCATGATAGAAGGCGGGGAAGATCCTAAGTTCATTGCTCGGCGCATGCTCATCATGGCTTCAGAAGATATTGGCAATGCCAACCCAACGGCTATGATCATGGCCAGCGAATGTTTTCAGGCGGTGACGGTTATCGGGTACCCCGAGTGCGACATCCTGCTTTCGCAGACGGCTATTTACCTGGCTACTTCGCCCAAAAGCAACGCGGCGTATAAAGCCATCAGGAATGCGCGGGCGTATGTGCGGGAGCAGGGAAGTCCACCGGTACCGTTGCATTTGCGCAACGCACCTACTAAGCTCATGAAGGAAATTGGCTACGGAAATGAATACAAATATGCCCATGATTACGAAGGCAGCTTTGTACCCCAGGATTTCCTGCCCGATGAATTGAAAGGCACCATATTCTTCAACCCCGGCAACAACGCCCGCGAAAACGAGATGCGCAAAAACCTGCGCAACCAATGGGGCGAGTGGTACAAGTATTAGCAGGGGCAATTCCTATCTACACCTTCAAAACACAAAGAGCAATCCTTCAGGGATTGCTCTTTGTGTTTTGAAGGTGTTTTTGAATATGCTACCCTAAAATACTCTGCAAAATTTCTCTTGTAACGGGTTTGGTAATGAAACCAGCAATGGGGTATTGGCATGACCGTTCTTTGTCTGCCGGGTTCAATGAACTACTGCACATGTATACCCTGCTTTGGCCTAAATCTATTGTACCTTCCTGGGTGATTTGCTCCAAAAACTCAAAGCCGTCCATTACAGGCATGCGGATGTCTACAAAAATTAATTCGGGGAGCTTTTTCTCGCCGGTGGCAGCAAGGTCCTGTAGTTTGGTGAGGGCTTCGCGGCCGTTGCGGGCGGTAATGATTTCCTTTCCTACACCGGCTTTCTTTAGATTGATTTTCGAAATGAAAATCCAGTTGTCGTCATCGTCCACCACCATGACCGTTTCTATTTGTTGCAATTTTTCAGGGTTTGCGACCGCTACTTTCCGCTCCTCCATCTTATAGGGGTAATGATAGACTACTTGTAAGGCAAAGATAACAGGTTTTTACTCAGCTACCGGCAGGTACACTCTAAACTCGGTTCCCTTGCCTTCTTCGCTATCAACCTCAATTCTGCCGTTATTGTTTTCAACTATTCGTTTTACCATGAACAACCCTACGCCAGTGCCCTCCACGTGGTCATGGAAGCGCCGGAACATGGTGAACAGCTGTTCCTGCTGGCGTTCGTTCAGGCCCAAACCGTTGTCTTTTACTTGTAGTACTAGCTGATCATCTTCTATCCGGGTTTGAATATGAATGGTGCAATCCCGGTCAGGGGACTGGTATTTGAGGGCATTGCTGAGTAGGTTGTACAAGATGCTTCTAAAGTTCTTTTTAGAGAAGTGAAGTTGTTGTACCTGGAAATCGGTCTGGATCTGGCAAAGCGGTACGTTGCTGGAAGAAACCAGGTCGGCCTTAATGTCTTCGTACACTTCCTGTACGTCAATGGGTTCTCCTTTGGGGTTTTTCTGGTTGGCATTCTGTAACCTGCTTATGTTGGTCAGGTCCTGAATAGTGCGTTGAAGCCTACTAACTGACGTGATGATCCGGTTCATGATGTTCTCCGTGTCGGCATTCAAGCAGGCCGTCTCAGTCAATTCTTCTTTCAGGAAACCAATCAGGGCTTCAATTGTGGTGATAGGGGAGCGCAGGTCATGGGAGGCGGTGTACACAAAGGTATCCAGGTCGTTATTGGTCTGTACCAACTGGGCATTCTTCTGGGCCAAGGCTTCTTCCGCCTCTTTCAGGTCTGTGATGTCAATAGAGGAGCCTACATAGCTGTATAGTTCCCCGTTAGCCAGATAGCTGGGGGCTGCCTGTGAAAACAGCCACCGGAAGACGCCATCGTGCCGCCGCATCCGGTGTTCTATGGTGAAAATCCCTCTGTTCTGGATAGCTCCAGCCAGGGCTTGTTTCGCTTTCTCTATGTCTTCGGGGTGCACATACGGAAGCCAATTGTCTCGTAAGAAGGTATCATAGGAAACACCCAGGAAAGAAAGGAAGTAGGAATTTACATACGTGATGGCTGCCTGAGGATTGATGGACCACACCATGTTGGGTGCTGCGTCTGCCATAATCCTGAACCTTTCTTCACTTTCTTTCAGCGCAGCTTCCATTTCCTTGCGGGCGGTAATATCTCTGGTAACTGCTAGCAGGTTTGGTTCTCCGTTCAGTAAAAGCCCTACTACGGTGGCCTCTACGGGATAAATGTGTCCGTCTTTTCTTCTGTGCAGGGTTTCAAATTGTGGAATGGTTTCCTTCTGAGCCCTGGCAAAGAGTTGTAAAAACATTTCTTCCTGGTACACGGGGTCTACCTCTGGCACCCGCAGCTGTTGCCCTTCCTCTTCTGAGTACCCCCAAACTTCCAAGGCTTTTTTGTTAAGGTAGGCAAAGGTGCCGTTTTCGCGCATTAACACTAAAGAGTCCTGGGCCTGATCGGCCATGAACTTGAACCGTTTCAATTCTTCCTGGCTGGCTTCTACTTTCTGGCGGGCCTGTACCTGCTCCGTCACATCATGGGCCACATGGATTACCCCGGTTACTTTTCCGCTTTCAATCAGAGGCGTGTAGGAGACATTGACATAATGCTTTTTCAGTTTATCCTCATTCAGGAGATCTACCTGCACTTCTATTCCTGAAAATGATTCACCTGTTTCCTGCACCCTTTTGGCAAAGGTCAGGATTGGCTGGTCCTTTAACTCTGGCAGAACTTCTACCATTTTTTTGCCAATGACCGCTTCTGTCTCTTTGCCCATAAGGCGTAACATGGGGGCATTGATACTCTCAATGATAAGATCAGTACCTCGGGTTAACAGAAACGCCACCGGCGACTGTTCTACCATGTGCCGGAAACGGGATTCGCTTTCTTCTATTTTGTTTGTGGTAAGGACCTGATCAGTGACATCAAAGGTGGAATGAAGAATGTAAAGTACTTCTCCGTCTTTGCCCAGAACTGGCTTGTTGCAGGCAGACCAGTACCGCTCTTTAAATTGACCGTCTGCTCCAAGTACGTCATAGCGCAAAATGGGCATATGGTCTGTCATTTTGGTGGTGAGAACGTTCTGAAAAGAATTTCTTAAAGAGGAGGGGCCTGTGGCCGTTAAGACCACTGGGTTCTCAGGAAAAGCCTCAAACACACTTCTGCCTAACACAGTATGCCTTGACTGGCCAGCGGTTTGGAAGAGGTCATCGCTTCCTTCCAGAATGGTGAAATGAGGGGGATTTGGTTGTATGATCAGAAAGCTTCCCGGAAGAGCTTCAAATACTGCTTTAAAGTCTACCACATAATCTGATCTCTCACTTATAATCTCGTTAAGCATATACTTCCTTAGGCTGCAGTAAAAAACTGAGTGGTGAATGTGCTCTCTTTCGTTGCAGAAAAAGTAGAGGCAGGAATAAACCTATTGTTTGAAGAAGAACCTCTCTCATTCTCCTGACAATGTAAAGGAACAAGGCTAAGGTGCCGCTTTGGTAACACCCTGGTTAAAGGTTTACCTTAAAATTTCCTGGAGAACCTCTTTGGTAAGGGGTTTGGTAAGAAAACCTGCTACCGGGTACAGGGCGGCTCTTTCCTGGTCTCCGGGGCTAAGCGAACTGCTGCAGATGTATACCTTGGTTTGGCTCAGGTTTAACGCTTCTGTTTTGGTAGTTTCTTCTAAAAACTCAAAGCCATCCATGACAGGCATGCGGATGTCCAGAAAGATGATGTCAGGTAGCTTTTTATCTTCTGCGGCCACCAGGTCCTTTAGTTTGGTAATCGCTTCCAGACCGTTTTTGGCAGTAATGATTTCCTTTCCTATGCCGGCTTTCTTCAGGAGTATCTTAGACACGAAAATCCAGTTTTCATCATCGTCCACTACCATCACACTATCTGCCTTCTGTACTTTCTCTGGTTTTGCGTCTGCTGTGTCCTGCTCCTGCATTTCTCTAGGGTACTGAATATACTTTGTGTTAGACTAATAGGGAATTACATAGCAGCCTGAAGGTAGACCCTAAATGTAGTTCCTTCTCCTTCCTCGCTTTCCACCTCAATCTTTCCATCTGCGTTGTCTACTATCCGCTTTACCATGAAAAGACCCACACCAGTGCCCTCTACATGGTCATGGAAGCGCCGGAACATGGTGAACAATTGCTCCTGCTGTCTGGGGTTCATGCCAAGGCCATTGTCTTTTACCTGTAATACCACATAAGGTTCCTCTAAATGGGTAGTCACATGAACAATACAATCGCGTTCATTTGCCTGGTATTTGAGGGCATTGCTGAGGAGGTTATATAAAATGCTTCTGAAGTTCTTTTTAGAAAAGTTGAGCTGACGTACCTGGAAGTCGGTCTGGATAAAGCAGGCATTCTGGTTAGGGTAGTCAAAGTCAGCCATGATGTCTTCATACACGTCTTTGATGTTGGTGACAATCTCGGCGGCTTCCTCAACGGTGTCTTTCTGTAGCCGGCTGATTGCTGCCAGATCTTCAATAGTACGCTTAAAACGGTTCACTGAGTCCATTACCCGCTGCAAGACCTCTTTGGTTTCTTCTGAAAGGGCGTTTTCTTCCTTTAGTTTCTCTTCCAGATAGTTCATCAAGGCCTCTATGTTGGTGATAGGGGAGCGCAGGTCATGGGAGGCGGTATAGATGAAATTATCCAGGTCAAGGTTAATCCTTTCCAATTCATTGTTTTTGCGCTCCAGGGCATCTTGCTGCCGCTCGGCCAGTTTATCCCGCAGTTCCTTTTGCTTGGTGAGGTCTCCTGTTATTTTGGTGTAGCCAATGTGTTTTCCGTTTTCATCAAAATAGGGGTAAGGGTAACGGAGGCCCAGAAAAAGGACCCGTCTTTCTTTTTGCGCCAGTCTTCGGCTTCAAAAGACCCGTTTTGCAAAGCCGAATCTAACTCCTTTTCGGGGTAACCCGCTGCCTGGTACTCGTCAGGGTGCAGGATGCCATAAAACTGACCTATTATTTCTTCTTCGGTGTAGCCTTTCAACCGCTCTGCTCCCTTGTTCCAGGCGGTAATGATGCCGTTTGTGTCAGTGGCGAAAATTGCGTAATCTTTTACCTGGTTTACAAAAAAGGAGTTGATGCTGTCTGCAGAATAAATAGGGGACATAAGTGCTTAGCACAGCTAATAGTGCGTTTTTATCCCTTTTACTAAAAGCTTCATAGAAGGTTCGGGTTGCTTTCTTGAAAAGTATAACTCGCAGGCTTTCAGAATAAATACGCGCTAAGGATAAACTCTTATTTGCTTTTAAGTGTATATTTAACAAAATGGAACGGCCTTTTTGGATAACAGCGTTTCAGAATGCCTGTTCTTATGATTAATTCTCACGAGTTCTGTAAAGCTTTATTAGAGCAAACTGGTTTAAGTTTGTTTGCTTATGATACAAGCTCAGACAAATTCGTGTATCTAAGCCCCGCCTTCAGAAATATCTTCAAGCTGCAAAACGGCCAGTCAGATATTGCTGCCCTTCTGAAGCAGGTTCACCCCGATGACCAGAACCATGTGATAGACAACCTGACAAAAGTTAGGGAGCCTGGCATTTGTCAGGAAGTTGAGTTTAGGATTAAGTTGACGGGGCAAACAGAGCAGTGGGTGTGTCTTCGCCCCACGTTGCTGGAACAAAGCACCGGAGAGCGCTTTATCATAGGGCACGCCGAGGACATCTCTGTGCAGCGCAACTACAATGACAACCTCAAGAAGTTCTCCAACAAAAAGAATTCAGTTCTAAACATTCTTTCTCATGACCTGGCTGGGCCTATGGGCATGATCCATAGCCTTGCAGAATTACTGGTAGATCAATTAGGAGAGAAAGCCGATGAAGATGCCTTGGAAATTATTCGCTTGATTGACAAGAGCAGCCAGAACGGAACCCGCCTGATTCAGGAATTTATGAAAAAGGAATTTCTGGAATCTTCCCAGACAGAGGTAATTACCCGGCGGGTGAATCTGGTGGAAAAGTTCAGAGAGGTCATGGTAGAGTATAAAAGGGCAGAGGGAAAAACGTTACACGTGCAGGTTGACTTCACTGCCAACAAGGAGGAAATCTACGCACAGGTAGATGATATCAAGTTTATGCAAGCTATTGGTAACCTTATCTCCAACTCGCTCAAGTTTACACCAGACGGTGGAAACATCACCGTCAGTCTGGAAGAGGAAGAAAATCAAATTCTGATAAAAGTAGCCGACACCGGAATAGGCATTCCCAAACAATACCATGAAACTCTTTTTGAGGAGTTTACCAAGGCACGCCGCCCAGGGCTCAAAGGTGAGCCATCTGTTGGGTTAGGCATGTCCATTATCAAGACCATTGTGGAATGGCATAAAGGGCAAATATCTTTAGAGAGCGAAGAGGATAAAGGCACTACTTTCTATATAACCCTTCCCAAACATAGTTCTTGATTTTCAGGTACTTTTAGAAAATGGGCTTAAAGCTTACTTTTACAAAAGCTGAAATAACTAAGTCTATTAAGTAATACTTCCAGTTCTAACATAGGGTAAATTATTACCTAATTAGTCGTGCATCTATTTTTAATTGTTTCTGATTTTGCTTTTAAGGTCAATTTAATAAAAAAAAAATTAGTTAAATTTTCCGTTTTCTATTTTTTGATTGATTTATTTCAGAAGCATAATCTCAACCTAATCACTTTTTTAATTTCATTTTATTTAGAGGTATTTCCACAAAGCTACTCTTAAGCTTAAAACCTGCTTTTTAGTTGTTTTTAGAAAATAATGCATAAAATACCATGCAAGAGGCTTAATTACTTAGGTTGATTAGAGTAAATACGGTTTTTTAAGTGCATACCCTTATATTATTGAGGTTCTCCAACTATCCCTTTCTCCCTCGCGTAATTTTCTAAAACCGGTAAATTCCATATAGTAATTGCCGGTGCGAACTGTTTAAAATCACTGAACCTTATGGCTAATTGCAAATCATTCTTTGGTGAAAAACCAGGGATTTGCTGCCTATAAAACAATAGTAAATTTATCTAATGATATGATAGATAAGCTGTTGCGGAATTTGGGTTCAAATTTCTAAAATATGGAGAAAAGCGAAAATCTGAACCCTTGTTTCCCAGAAGTATGGGCGGGTTTGGAGTGTACCGTGAACCGGGTGGGTGATGATTACATGGACCAGATGCAATTAAACGGCCATGCCTTTCGGGAAGAAGACATTGCCTTGTTTGGCTCCATTGGGGTACATAAAATACGCTATCCGTTGCTTTGGGAATTAACCGCTCCCAACGGACCTGCCACCGCTGACTGGACCTGGGGAGACCGCCGCATGCAATTGCTGCAGGAACACAACATAACTCCTATTCTTGGATTGGTTCACCACGGCAGCGGCCCTATCCACACCAACCTGGCAGACCCCTCTTTTCCCGAGGGAGTAGCTGAATACGCTCGCGCCGTGGCAGAACGGTACCCCTGGGTTGAATACTATACACCCGTCAATGAACCGTTAACCACTGCCCGTTTCAGCGGCTTGTACGGCCATTGGTACCCGCACGGCAGAGACGGCAAAACCTTTGGCTTAACCTTATTGCACCAATGCAAAGCCACGGTGCTGGCCATGCGCGCCATTAGGGAAGTGAACCCTAACGCCAAGCTGGTGCAAACCGAGGATTTGGGAAAAACCTACAGCAGTCCGCTATTGGCCTACCAGGCCAAACTGGACAATGACCGAAGATGGGCTAGCCTGGACCTGCTCACTGGTACCCTTACGCCGGAGCACTCCATGTGGCAGTATTTCGTGAATAATGGTATTCCCGAGGAAGACCTGCAGTGGTTCAGAGACAATCCGTGTCCGCCAGATATCATTGGTATCAACCATTACCCTCCCAGTGAACGCTACATTGACGAGAACCTGGCCGGCTTTCCGGAGTGGACCCACGGCGGGAATGGTATTCACCAGTACGCCGACGTGGAAGCCCTGCGGGTAAAAACCGAAGACCCAGCCGGTTTCTATGCGGGCCACAAAGTCCTGTTGCGCGAAACCTGGGAACGCTATGGCTTGCCCATCTCAGTAACTGAGGTGCATATCTGCGGGGCCCGCGAAGAGCAGGTGCAATGGTTTAAGCACGTGTGGGATTCCTGCACCAATTTGAAAAAAGAGGGGGTAAACATTGTAGGCGTGGCAGCCTGGTCCTTGCTGGGTACCTTTGACTGGGTAAATCTGGTCACCCGGGCCGAAGGCTATTATGAGCCGGGCGTATTTGATGTACGCAGTGCGGTGCCAAGGCCCACTGCTCTGGCTAAGATGTTAACCAGACTGGCCAAGGGCGAGGAGTATGAACACCCCTTGTTTCACCTGCCGGGTTGGTGGCAGCGCCCAGACCGCTTCTTCTATCCGTTTAATGAGGAGGCCAAACACGCGGAGCTTTTCCTGAATCGCGAAGAAAGCCGGTTTGGCCGGGGTACCAAATCTGTCTGGCGCAACAACTGGAACCCCATTTATGAAACAGAAACCATTCCGGAAGGAGAGGGTCTCACAGAGAAAGAGGTGCGTCACCTGGAAGATACCACCCGCCCCATTCTCATCACAGGAGCCACTGGTACACTGGGCAGCGCGTTTGCCCGCCTTTGCGGCGACCGCCACATCCCGTACCGGTTGGTGAGCCGGAAGCAAATGAACATTGCTGATCCGTTTTCCATTGAACGGGCCATGAACTACTATAACCCGTGGGCGGTGATCAATGCGGCGGGCTACGTGAAAATTGATGAAGCCGAGGAAGATTGCGAGGCTTGCCATCTGGTCAACACGCACGGGGCCATGTTGCTGGCCGCCACTTGCCAGAAAAGAGGCGTGCAGTACCTGACTTTCTCTTCTGACCTGGTGTTTGACGGTTTAAAGCAGGAGCCTTACCTGGAGAGCGATGCGGTAAACCCTTTGAACGTGTATGGCAGGAGCAAAGCGCAGGCCGAGAAATACGTGCAGGACATGCACCCGGGAGCCTTGATTGTCCGAACCAGTTCGTTCTTCGGGCCTTGGGATGATGCTAACTTCCTGACTTCCATGATCAACCAACTGGCCAAAGGTAACACCTTCCTGGCCCCGGAAGACATCATCATCTCGCCCACTTACGTGCCCGACCTGGTAAACGCCTGCTTGGACATGTTGGTAGACGAAGAGCATGGCATCTGGCATTTGACCAACGAAGGCGAAATCTCCTGGGCTGACCTGGCGCGCAAAGCCGCCGAGATTGCTGGTCTGGACCCTAGATTAATCCAAGGATTTTTAGCGAATGAATGGCAGGGGCAACAGGCGCCCCGTCCAAGATACAGCGCTTTAAGCAGCGAACGGGGTCAAGTTTTGCCTGCCCTGGAGGATGCCCTGATGCGCTACGCTAACCGTATGAAATGGGCCAATAGAATTGCAGTCAATGCCTGATATCAAATTACAGGCCTGCCCCTGAAAAGACAATGTGTTTGATTGTGTTGTGTGTTGGTTTGGAAATACCCCTTCTGAAACAGGAGGGGTATTTTTGTGATCAGCTAAGCTAGGTTCTGCCTGATGCTTATGAAATGTGCAGGCGCTTTGTTGTTTAGGGCCAGTTATACAGAAAGGGGGCGTAAAACGACTGCAAGAGCACTACTCTTTTTCTTTATCCTTCAGCCAGTAGCGCACCCCAAAAGACAAACTCATGATATTGGGGTATCCTGGCACAAAAGAGGTAGAGAAGTCTACCCGGTCAGAGAGGCGGTAATTGTACTCAAACTCACCGGCGTACCAGATCATCTTGTACTGCCATTTATCGGATGGGTCACCCCCAAAAAAAGAGGTGGAGAAATTGTAGCCCTCCAGTTCAGACCAGTTGCGGCGATATACCAGGGTAGGGCCAAGGCCGCCGTTCAACGAGTGCCGGCCAATCTGGAAAATCACCGCTCTTAAGCCCAAGTGGGTAAAACCTGCGAAGCGCATGGCGCAGTCGGCGTAAAAGGCCTGAATGGCTTTCAGTGAGAACTTGTCCTGCACAAAGTATTGCTCATAAGATACGCTGCCCCCCACGTTTAAAACCAGGTAGCCTTTACCATCTGGGTTGAGGGGCATCAACTCGGCATTGTCATCACCTTTGGGGTGCAGGGTAAGGCCAAAGTATTTGACACTCAGGTTCCGTTTGTATTGAGCCTGCGCAGAGAAAGAGCCAAGGAGTGTGAGCGCAAGTAATAACCATTTGTTCATGTTTCTCTCTATACGGTGGAGCGGCTTTTTTGCTTCCTTTTAGAAAAGAACTCCCAAAAGAGTGCTGTTCGCTTTTAAGACAGGGCTTATACTAAAAGAACTACTTTTAAGTGTATCTACTAAATATCAGCCTCCCTTTTCTTAGAAGAGTTCAGGTGCCTTTTTCAGAGTATTCAGGCAACTTGATCAACCAGTCTTGACCTAATTTCTAGTAACATCAGAAAACAAAGGTAGTATCTGTCAGTTCTTTTAGGAGGTAAGTAGTATAAATGGTTTTCGGCCCTTCATTAACCCAAGTATTGAGTGCAGCATCCACACTTGAATCATCTGCCTATCCGTGCTTACCCTGTTTTTTTGGAAAGAATAAGTGGAAGTTAAAGTTTTTGTAAGTATTCTCGTTACTTTTCGACTAATGTACCAACATGACAGCCTAGTGTTTTAGGGCTGAGTTTGATTAAAATTTAATATGCGACAATTCTTGAAGTTTGTGCTGGCCACTATGGTGGGGCTGGTTTTATTTATGATTCTGGGCTTCGTCATTTTGCTGGGCATTGCGGCGGTGGCGTCTTCCAGTGACGAGGTGAGTATTGCCGAAGGCTCTGTTCTGGAAATCAAGTTGAGCCAACCGGTGGTGGAGCGGGCACCCCGCAGTCCGTTCGCTGAGCTGGGCATAGGAGATATGTTCGGGGAGCAGGGCATTGGTCTGGATGAGATCAAATCATCCATCAAAAAGGCCAAGGCTGATGAGAACATCAAAGGGATATTCCTGAACCTTGATTTGCTGCAGGCCGGTATGGCCTCTGTGGAGGAAATCAGAAATGCGTTGCTGGACTTCAAAAAGTCTAAAAAGTTTGTGGTGGCTTACAGTGAATTCTCCACGGAGAAAGCCTATTACCTTGCTTCAGTGGCCGACCGCTTTTACCTAAACCCGCAGGGTGCCCTTGAACTGAACGGCCTCAGCTCAGAGGTGATGTTCTTTAAGGGTACTTTGGAAAAACTGGACCTACAGCCTTACATCTTCAAAGTAGGGGAGTACAAGAGCGCCGTGGAGCCTTTCATTCTGGACAAGATGAGCGAGCCCAGCCGCGAGCAAACGGCTTCTTTCCTGAATTCATTGAATGACTTCATGCTGAAGAACATTGCCACTTCCCGCAAGAAAGGCTTCGCAGACCTGAAAAACATCTCAGACTCTATGCTCGTGCACAATGCAGATGATGCGTTGCGTCTGGGGTTGGTGACGCACCTGGGGTATTATGACCAGGCCACCAGCTTCATGAAAAGTAAAACGGGGGTAAAGCAAGACAAAGAACTGAAACTGGTAAACCTGGGTACCTACAAAAAAGCCGCAGACCCCACCAAGAGCTCTGGTTCTTCTTCTAACCGTATTGCGGTGATCTATGCTTCCGGCGACATTGTGGGTGGCAAAGGCGATGATGAGTCCATTGGCGGACAAGGCATGTCAGAAGCCATCAGAAAGGCACGTTTAGACAAAAATGTAAAGGCAGTGGTGTTGCGCATCAACTCACCGGGCGGAAGCTCCCTGGCCTCAGACGTGATCTGGCGTGAGGTGATGCTCACCAAAAAAGTAAAACCTATCATTGCCTCTATGTCTGATGTGGCGGCCTCTGGTGGGTATTACATTGCCATGGCCTGTGATACCATTGTGGCGCACCCTACCACCATTACCGGTAGCATTGGCGTGTTTGGTATGATGGTGAATTCTGAAAATTTCCTCAAAAACAAATTAGGCATCACCACTGATCGCGTGAAAACCGGTAAATTCTCTGATGTACCCACCGTAACCAGAGCCATGACTCCTTATGAGAAAATGCACATCCAGCGGGAAGTGGAGCGCATTTATGATGACTTCACCACCAAGGCCGCTCAGTCCAGAAACATGCCGGTAGCTGACCTTCGGAAAATAGCCTCAGGAAGAGTTTGGTCTGGAATTGAAGCCAAGCAGCGCGGTCTGGTAGATGTGTTAGGTGGAATGGACCAGGCTGTTGCCATTGCTGCCAGAAAAGCCAAGTTGAAAGAAGGAGAGTACCGCCTGCGTACCTTGCCAGCCCAAAAGTCTTTTATGGAGAACCTGTTCTCTGATGCTGAAACCCAGATGAAAACATACACTTTAAGAGAAGAACTGGGTGACATGCTGCCGTATTATCAGCAGTACAAGCGTGTAATGCAGATGCAGGGCATACAGGCCCGCTTGCCGTTTGAGATTGAGATTCAGTAAATTTGTAAACATTTAACTTACTTCAAAAGGCTGCCCAAGGGCAGCCTTTTTGTTTTTGCTCCGTTCAAGCCAGCAGTTTTACCATTTTTTTACGACCTTGCCGCTCACCTTATGAACCCGTTTAGAAGCCTTTTTCCAAAAACAGCCTCTAAACAATTACCTTAAAAAACTATGATTCAAAACCTGCAGGAAACCGCAGAGTATATCCGTCGGAAGACAAATGAATACCAGCCTGATTTCGGGATTGTGTTGGGCACCGGCTTGGGCGCTTTGGTCCATGATATAGAAGTAGCCTTTAGCCTTGACTATTCAGACATTCCGCACTTTCCGGTGTCAACGGTAGAAAGCCATTCTGGTAAGCTTATTTTTGGTGAGTTGGGAGGCCGAAAGGTGGTGGTGATGCAAGGCCGGTTCCATTACTACGAAGGCTATACCATGGAGCAGGTGGTGTTCCCGATCAGGGTAATGAAGTTACTGGGCGTGCAGAAGCTGTTCGTGAGCAACGCAGCCGGTGGCATGGACCCTGACTTTAATACCTCAGACCTAATGGTGATTACAGACCACATCAACCTGCAGCCTACCAATCCCTTGATCGGCAAAAACCTGGACGAACTGGGGCCTCGTTTCCCAGACATGAGCGAGCCTTACAGTGAACACATGGTGCAACAGGCGCTGGATGTTTCAATTCAACATGGGTTAAACGTAAGAACCGGGGTGTACGCCAGCGTACCCGGCCCTATGCTGGAAACAAAGGCAGAGTACCACTACATCAGGACTATTGGCGCAGATGCTGTAGGTATGAGTACCGTACCTGAGGTAATAGCCGCCGTGCACATGGGCATGCCGGTGTTTGCCGTCTCCGTCATCACCGACCTTTGCGTACCGGGTAAAATCAAAAAAGTAGTGCTGTTGGATATTCTGGAGGCCGCCGCCAAGGCAGAGCCTAACATGACTCTGCTCATCAAAGAACTGATCAAGCGGCAGGACTGAGAGAAGTTCTAAGTTATTCCTATTTGTCCTCCTGAAAGGATCTTGTGGGCGAACTGGTCAACTGTTTGCCCCAGCGCTTCTAGAAAGCCTTTTCTTTGCAAGCAGTTTTCATAAAATAGGCTCAGAACATTTTGCCCAAAACAGCATCTGCCTGGGAATAAACTCCAAGGCCGATGCTGTTTTAAAACTTTTTGCTGATTTCTGTTTTACGGCTACTTTCCTGAATAATAGTCGCAAAGCAGCCACTTTTCAGGGCAGACTTTACTTGATGATTAGCTCCTTAGAGGTGAAGTTCAGAAAGGTGAATACGCCAAACCCACCGGCAACGGTAGACTTGATGGTGACAGGCTGCGCAAAGGGGTTTCCGTTGGCTCGGCGCGCATCTTCCACGCTGCTCACAAAATCAGAATAGGCTTTTTCTAAGTGAAACAGTTTAATGGTCAGGGTGTCGTTGCGGTCAAAGCGGTAGGTAGTGGTGTAAGTAATCTTTTGGCCGTTGCGTAACCGATCATCTATCTCAGCGTCTAATTGGCTGTCAACGCCTACGCTGTCCTTTTTATGCGCCAGAAGGCGGTAGAAGTTTTTTACGGCTTTATCGTCCTGCCAGCGAACCATCAGGTAAGCTTCCTGGCTTTCTGCGGGTTTGTCATTGAATTTATAACCGGCACTGTCAATGGGTACTGCGGGCAGAACAGTGGTAGAGCCGGTAATTCTTCTTCCTTTAGGGTCTGTGATTACAAGTTTAAAAACATCGCCTGGCACGGCCCGCACTCTCCGGCGGTTGTAGTGAGTGAAGACCTTTTCATTTTCCTCATCTAAAATAAGCGTGTCTTTCAGCACCACTGGTTCCTCGTTGTTTTTGGCAATGGTGACGGTGGCTCCTGTCACAATAAGGGCCTCAGGTCCCGCAAAATAGCTGGACGATTCAGACAGCGACAACTGCATGGGTTCATTGTTGGTTAAGTAACATTCTACCACCATCTGCGGCACTGTTGGGGGTAACTTGACCAATATCTCCTGTTCCATGTCACAGGAAGAAAGCAGACCAGTCAGTCCCAAAAAGATCAGAAGGGGAGTATAGATAAGGCGTGCGCGCATCAGAATTTGAAGTTATAGGTAATGGAGGGAATAACCGGAAACAAAGAAACCTGTTTGGCCACGAAGCCGGTAATCTGGTTTGATTCCTCGTTTTTGAGGGTTTCAAAGTAGACGAAGTATGGGTTACGACGGTTATAAGCGTTGTACACGCTGAAGGTAAGGTCTGCACTGCCGCGTTTCGGCCGAAGCTTGTACACCAAGCCCAAATCCAGGCGGTGGTATGCAGCCAACCGGAACGAGTTACGGTCTGGGTACACCGGAATCACGGTATAATCTTCACCCGGCACATCTTGGAAGATGAAGCGTTGTACGGGCAAAGAATACGCATTTCCGGTTCCGTAGACAAACGTAGCCGTGGCACTGATGCGCCTGCTTACCTCCTGAATGCCTACTATTGACAGGTCATGGCGACGGTCAAAGCGGGTTGGGAAAGTCCGGCCTTCGTTGATGTCCGGGAAGGTGCGGTTGGTCCAGGAAAGGGTGTAGCCAATCCAACCGGTGGTTTTGCCTTCTTTCTTCTCCACATAGAATTCCTGGCCGTAGCTGTCGCCGGTACCAAACACAAACTCATCTTCCAGTTCAGTATTCCCGAAAATCTGGGCGCCATCTCGTAAGTCCAGCTGGCGATTCATTTTCTTGTAGTAGGCTTCGGTACTGAACAGGTATTTGTCTTTGTACAGTTTGGTAAGACCCAGGGTAAACTGGTCAGAACGCTGAGGCTTCACGCCGGGGCTGGACGGGTACCAGATGTCCGTAGGCAATGAGGCACCTGAATTGGAGATCAGGTGCACGTACTGGAACATGCGGGTGTAATTGGCCTTCAGGGTAAGCGTTTCAGAGAGCCGGTAACTGGCCGCAGCTCTGGGCTCAATACCCAGAAAGTTTTTGCCGTTGTTCAGGAAACCCGACAAACGCAGGCCGTAGCTCAAGGTGAATACCGGGTTAAAGGACCAATCGTCAGAGACGTAAACTCCATACTCCTGCCCGCGGTAGGTATTGCCAGCCGCCACGTTCACAGAGCCGTCCTGGCTGTTAGCTTCCAGTCTGCCTACTACAAACCGGTGGTTTGTCACGGCCCCGCCAAACCGCAGGTGGTGCTTTTCTGAGGAGATGTATTCAAAGTCAGACTTCAGGGTGAGGTCTGTGATGTTGGAAGTAAGGTTGAAGGAGTAAATGTCCAGCTCGTTTTTGATCTCGTACTCGTAGTTAGACACCGAAAAGGTGGTGTTTACGAAAAAGCGGGGCGAAAACTGGTGCACCCACCTGGCCGAGCCTACTTTGTTTCCCCAATTGAAATTGAAGTTAAAGTTCTCGTCATTGAAGGTAAAGAAGTCACGGCCGAAGTACCCGTTCAGGAAAAGACGATCGTTGGCGCCCAGTTCAAACGTAGCTTTGGCGTTAAAATCATGGAAGTAATAGTCTGGGATGGGGCTCCAATCAGGATCATTTTCCTTTGCTTTGTTGATCATGCGGGTGAACACGTCCACGTAGGTGCGGCGCCCTGAAATAAGGAAAGAGGACTTGTCTTTCTGGATAGGACCTTCAACCGTAAGCCGGGAAGCGATCAAGCCAATCCCGCCGGAAACATCGTTTTCTTTGCGATTACCCTCGCGCAATTTTACATCAAGTACGCTGGAAAGCCTACCGCCAAATTGCGCTGGAAAGCCACCTTTGTACAGCTCCACACCCCGCACCGCATCTGGGTTGAACACACTAAAGAAGCCAAATAAGTGACTTGGATTGTACACCAGGGCATCATCTAACAACACCAGGTTTTGGTCATTGCTACCACCCCGCACAAACAAGCCGCTGCTGCCTTCTCCACCGCTCTGAATGCCTGGTTTCAGCTGCAGGGTTTTAATGATGTCTACCTCGCCAAACAATGCCGGTAAAAGTTTCGCCTCACGGGAAGAAAGCGTTTCCATGCTCATTTGAGGCGTGGAAAGGCGCTCCTGAAAGGAGTTTCGTTCAGATTCTACCACCACTTCATTTAACTTGTTGGTGACTTCCTGCAGTTCTACATTTAACCGGGTAGTGCGCGTAAGTACCACTTCCTGGGTCAAGGTCTGGAACCCGATGTAGGTAAACTGAATCTGGTACGTGCCCGGAGCCAGCCGCAACGTATACACGCCGTTGGTATTAGTTTCTACGCCATTAATGGTGCCCGCCACCGACACACTCGCCCCAATCAGGACCTCGCCGGTAGCCGCAGAACGGAGGGTTCCTCCCAGCATAACCCGGTCTTGTGCCTGGGCCAATGAAAAAGGGAGGAAAAGGAAAAGGAAAAGCAATACGTATAAAAAGAGTGGCTTTCTTACTGGCCACTGCCATGATTTATGTGGGTAGAGATGATACACGCTGATGAGGTCAGATTTAAAACATAACGCCTTTACCTGCCTATATGTTTTCAAGGGCTGGGCTACGCTTTTGAAAGTTACTATTTTAAGTTATTTGTTAGAACAGGCGGGTTGTCAGGAAAAGAGTCGCATACCTTATTCAGCTATTGACAGAGTAGGCCAACAAGATAAAGCCCGTTTAGAGGCTGTTTTCTTAAAACTGCTCCTAAACGGGCTCCATTGTTCAAGTGACTTTTAAAGGTTAGAATACAGCCAGGCCTCTCTTAAGGCTACTTGGGCAGGGGTGGCGTTAGGGTCTGGGGTGAGCAAGTGAGAAACGGTTTCCTCAGCAGCCGTCAGGTTTGCTTTTAGCACCACAGGTTTCACAGTGCCGTTCGCGTCTTTCCGGCCTACAGTTACAGATATAGGAGTTCCTTCTTTGGTATTCATCACGTGCTTGTTGATGAGGTCTGTGGCGTTGCGCAGGTTCAGGTCTTCGCCATTGATCTGCCACAACTGGTCACCGGCTTTGTACCCTAATTGCTTGCCAAAGGCGTTCAGGTTTTCTACGCTGGCCACCATCAGGTGCCCTGATGCCTGGTCATAGCCAATGGTAGGCCGACCCAGGGAAATGCGTTTCTGTACCCCCGTAGGTTTATAGGTAATGCCCACTTTCTGGAACAGCTCAGTGTACGGCAATGGCTCAGTGCCTTCTACGTACCGCTTGAAGAAGTCCCGGATCTCAGGAAAGGTAAGGGCGGTGATCTTGTCAAACAGCTCCTCGTCTTTGAACGACTTGTCTTTCCCGTAGGTCTGGCTCAGGTCCTTCATGAGGTTCCGGAGGCCATATTTCCCACTAGAGAGTTCACGCAACCGTATGTCCAGTGCCATTCCAATGAGGGCGCCTTTTTGGTAAACGTTGCCGTACTGTTTCTCATGCTTGTCTAGCGCGCCTAAGCTAAGCTCCGTAAAAGCCAGTGCATCATCGTACTCCTGTTTGGAGGCGATGATCTTGCTTCTAAGCTCAGAAAGGAAATCAGGCAGTTCTACCAATTTCTGGTTTACCTGCACGTGGTGGGCAAAGTACTCGGTAACACCCTCGTACATCCAGAGGTGCTTTGACATTTTAGGGTTGCTAAAATCAAAGTTCCCGATCTCTTCTGAGTGGATGTTCAACGGCGTTACAATATGAAAGAACTCGTGCGCCGAGATGTTCTGTACCTGCTCTGCCAGCATGGCCGGGGGCATTTCAGGGAAGTAATACACCGAGGAGTAAGAGTGTTCCAGGGCCCCGTAAGAACCGGTACGGTTGGGTTTGTTGTCTATATATATAAGGAAGGCATATTTGTCTACCGGCAAGGTGCCGCCCAAGTAGGTTCTTTGTGCTTCCAGAATAGGTTTGATGTGCTGGGCCAGGTCCTTAGAACGGGCTCCGCCACCGGCAGCGTAGGTAGAGATCAGCACATCGGCATTGCCCACCTTCAACATGGCTGTGTCTGGACGGCTGTACAGCATAGGCGCATCTACCAGGTCATTGTAGTTCTGGAGCAGGTAGGTGTCTGAGGTGGGGGTGGAGTTGGTGGCGCGCAACGGCGTGGCTCCATAAAAATCTTTTGGCTTGTTGACCGTGATCTGGTAAGGCGCTTTGGTCATATTGGCGAAGTACCCAAAGAACCCGTGGGTATTGATCAGGAACACTTTGCCTTCTTCAATGTCTGTAGCAGCGGGCTCAAACACGATGTCTTCTTTCTTAGGGGTATCCCAGGTATCATCTACCAGGTACGTCAGGCGGGCCAGCTTTTTGGCTTTCTTTATTTTCCAGGTGTTTTGGTCTAAACGCTCCACATCCAGCTTTTTGCCTTTTTTGTCAAAGGCATTGAAATCAGAAACGAACTTCCCGAAATCATAAACGGCATAGGTGCCCGGCACCATTTTAGGCATGTGGTACAGCACTTCGTCTTCTTTGAATTCAGGTGTGACGAGCGTTACCAGCAGTTTGTCATCTTTTGGCTTGGTAAGGTCAACAGAGAACTTGTACGCGGGCTTGGCGTCATTCTGTGCCAGCAAGGGGGAGTGCAGGAGAGCGGCAAACGCCAGGGCCGCCAGAGATTTTTTAAGCATATGGTTTTAAATATCTGAGAATGCTAAGAAAACGAAAGTTATCGGGTTTAGGTGCTTTGGGAAGAAGATTCCTGTTATAAGTAAGGCTGAACCGGGTTCTTTCGCTTATGAGTTTGTCGTGAGTTTTAGAGAAAACTTACAAGAACTGTGTTTTGCTTGGCTTGACTTTCAAGCCTGTTTTCTGAAAACTGTTGCCTAAACACCTTACGTTAACTTCTTTCCTGTTTTACAGAAATACCAAAATCAAAAGCCCCACCTGCTCTTTACAGGTGGGGCTTTTGATTTTGGTATTAAATCTGAGAAAATAGGTCTATAACACCACTTCCTCTTTTTTGTAAGCATCTGCGTGCACGTTGGCTACCGCTCTGCCCGATGGATCGTTCATATTGCGGAAAGACTCATCCCAGGCCAATGCAACTGGTGAGCTGCATGCCACAGATGGCACAGACGGTACAGACAGAGCGGCTGCATCACTCGGGAAGTGCTTCGCGAAGATGGAGCGGTAATAGAACTCCTCTTTGCTGGTCGGCGGCTGAATGGGGAAGTACTCGCTAGCATTGGCCAGTTGCTCATCGCTCACTTTCTTACCCACCATTTCCTTGAGAGTGTCAATCCAGTTGTAGCCTACGCCGTCAGAGAACTGCTCTTTCTGGCGCCAAGCCACGCTGGCAGGTAGGTAATCTTCAAACGCCTTGCGCAGCACCCATTTCTCCATCCGCTCGCCGTTGATCATCTTATCCTGCGGGTTAATGCGCATGGCCACGTCCATGAACTCTTTGTCCAGGAACGGTACGCGTCCTTCTATGCCCCAGGCGGCTAAAGACTTGTTTGCGCGCAGGCAGTCGTACATATGGAGCTTGTCCAGTTTGCGGACGGTTTCTGCATGCAGTTCCCGGGCGTTGGGTGCTTTGTGGAAGTACAGGTACCCCCCAAAGATTTCATCAGAACCCTCACCAGACAAGACCATCTTAATGCCCATTGACTTAATGGCTCGTGCCATCAAATACATAGGTGTAGAAGCCCGAATGGTGGTCACGTCGTACGTTTCCAGGTGGTAGATCACATCTTTGATCGCGTCTATCCCTTCCTGGATAGTGAATTTAATCTCGTGGTGCACGGTGCCTAAATGATCGGCTACTTTCTGGGCGGCAGCCAAATCTGGCGAACCTTCCAGTCCAATGGCGAATGAGTGCAGCTGTGGCCACCAGGCATCTTCCTGGTCATTGCTTTCAATGCGCTTCTCAGCATATTTTTTAGCAACCGCGGAGGTGATGGAAGAATCCAACCCGCCAGAAAGCAACACACCGTAAGGCACATCGCTCATCAATTGGCGGTGCACGGCGGCTTCCAGGGCTTCTCTCAGTTCCTGGATGCTGGTCTGGTTCTCGGCTACGTTTTTGTATTCCATCCAATCACGGTCATACCATTTCTGGAAACCTTCTTCCTGGCTGGAAAGGTAATGACCCGGAGGGAAAAGCTGTATTTTAGAGCACTTGCCTTCCAATGCTTTCAGTTCTGAAGCCACGTAGAACGTGCCGCTCTCGTCCCAGCCAATGTACAGCGGAATGATACCCATGTGGTCACGGGCAATGAGGTAGGCGTCGTTCTCTACGTCATAGATGGCAAACCCAAAGATGCCGTTCAGGTCATCTAAGAATTTGGTGCCTTTTTCTTTATAGAGGGCTAAAATGACTTCACAGTCAGATTTAGTCTGGAAATTATAATTGATGGTAAGCTGATCGCGCAGTTCTAAGTGGTTATAAATCTCGCCATTGGCAGCCAGTACCAGTTGGCCATCTTCGCTAAACAAAGGCTGTTTGCCTGAGGTGGGGTCTACAATAGCCAGGCGCTCATGCGCTAAAATGGCTTTCTCATTGCTGAATATCCCGCTCCAATCCGGACCACGGTGCCGGATACATTTAGCCATTTCTAATAACTGAGGACGTAACGCCTCAGCAGACTCTTTTAAATCGAAAGCACAAACAATTCCACACACAATACTTGAACTTTAAAATTGACGATTAACAAATATCGCATGATTGTTTAAGATTCAAAGCGATTTTGTTAATATTTTAGAATAATACTTGAAAAATAAACAAGCTTACGGGTGTTTGGATGAATAGTTGTTCTAGGTGTGTAGTAAGTGTTTGAAAATTTGCTAGTGAACTCCAGTAGAAATTTAAAATTCTAAGTTTAATCGCCCGCTAAGAGTGTGAGATTGTAATTAGAGATGCTGTTGAAGTATTTAAATTGGAAGGCAGAGGTTTACAGGCCGTTTTCTGAAAAGGGAGGCTAAAACAAGTTATTCGCTCCGCAGAGATTTAACGGGGTCCAGTAGCGCGGCTCTGGCTGCCTGTAACCCGACGGTTGTTACGGCAATGGCCAAAGAAACAAATCCTGCCACCAGAACAAGCCAAGGGCTTAGGTTCACCTGATAGGCAACGTCCTAGAGCAAGTTTCGCATGCCGTACCATGCCACCATGACAAAACTGAAGTTAGCTTCTACTATGTTTTGCATCCATCTTGTATCAAACCTAGGATGTTTATTTAATTTCTGTAGGTAGATTGTGCTGGTTTATTTTTTTGATTGGATTAAAATGTGATGATTATAAGGCGGCTTGTATTGGTAGTAATTGATTATGAAGATAATTTATTAATGGTTTCTGGTTAAGCAGATCAATAGTAGATAAGAGCTTGATATAAGATTGGTAGATTTCATTTTTTAATTCAAGTTGTCTCTTTTTGAGTTTAAATATTTGAGCATTAAGCTTCAGTTTGATCAAAGGGTTGTTTTGGGTTAAATTATTTACAGTTCCAAATGTATTTGTTTCATTATAGGGCTTTATGATCATTTCTAATTTTTGATGTCGATCAAGACTATTCGCAAGTATGTCCAATAATGTTTTTACCTCTTCTTCCGCAATTTGCTTTTCCAATGTAAATTCACTTTGAGCTTCTAAGATGTCGAGCTTTCTTTCAGCCATGTTCCCTTTATTAGGATTAAATAGGGGTATGTTTATGCCCATAGAAATACCGAGCGGTCTTTTGCTTTCGTCTAGAAGCCTGTATGGCATATATTCCGTTTGGAAAAATCCTAAATTGATATTGTTCTTTTGAAGAGCATATTCATGCTCAGCTAACAAAATTTTTCCACGCCGGTAAGCCAGTCTGGTGGAAAACATAGAAGTATTTTTTAGGCTATCTACAAGGTGTTTTAGCTGTGGTAATGAAATTAAAATTTCATATGTCCAGTCAGAACCTGTTTGTAAAGTAGTGGTAGTCTGAGCCCTTCTTATATCTTCTTTTTTCTGCGCTATTTTAAATTCAAAACTTTCAATATCTGTTTGCTCCTCCATTTGCTCCAATTTGAGTTCCAGAAATTCTTCGGGATCAAATGAGGAGGATACTTTTTGCCTTTCCAGAACAGATATTCTGTTTTCAGTATTTTGCATTGCCGCTTTCCAAATGGTGCGCATTTCGTTAAGAAATATCAAATCGAGTACTAGTTGGTAGCGTTTTTCTAGAAGAGCTTTAAAAGTAAGTTCTTTTTGTAATGACAGTACTATTTGCTGAGAATTGAAAACAAGATTGTTTTTTTTGACCTCCCAAGGGTTAGAGGGACTAATGCGCAAGCCATATTGTCGTTCACCCGAGCCAAGTTCGTTATTTTGTGTACGTAGTTCAATTTGGCGTATTGGAGCTAATCTGTAGTGTCCCTTGCTTAAATAATCAAGTTGATTTGTATAAAGATCTAATTCAGGGTCTTGCACGGCAGAGCCAAGAAAATTTTCTATACTTGCCTGGCCGTTACTAACTGTTACAATGAGTGCTAGTGCTAAGGTCAAGTATATGCTTTTTATGGTAATCAAACGCATCATTTTATTAAAACCTTTTCACCTATGGTAAACTGATTTTCTTCGGGTATTTTAATGAAGACCTGTCTGCCAAATGACTTGATAGCGGTAGCTTTTTGTAATAGTTCTGGCAACTCTACTACAGCTCCAAAGCCTATAATTTCCCCAGTAGCTTTGATGTTTTTATGCTCGTAGGAGGTGATGTTTACTTCCCCTCCAATTGGGGTCTCGCGACCTTTTGCCCCCACCATGTATCCTACAATAGAACTTGGATGAATAGGATTGATAGATATGATTGAGGAGTAGGCTTCTATTTGTTCACCAGGTTTAACAAAAACACTTTCTACAACACCATTGAAGGTGGCATATTTGTTAAGTTTCTTTTTTTCAATTAACATCAATTCCAATTCCTGCTCTTTCAAAGAGATTTCATTGTCAAGTACCAATAGTTCGGCAGCATTATCTTTTAATAACTCATTCATCTTTATGCTGATTGCCCGGTGATGAAGATTGCTTTTTTCTTGCAGTGATTTCAATTTAAGTTGATGAGGGTTGGATTCATCTGGTTCTTCATATTGGGTTTTTGGTGTTGAAAACTGCTCAGTAAGTTTGCGGTTTAAGATTAATTCAGAATTTATCTGCTGAATTTCAGACTGCAGTTCCTCTTGCTCAATACCTTCCTCTGCTTGTAGATAATCAATTTTGGATTGAACTAGGGCAGCCTTCTCCACCTTTTCCTTTTTCATAGCTGCTATCCTGGTTTGTAATTTGATAATGTCCATCTCCAAAAGGTCATTTTCCATTTGTACTAACAGGTCACCAGTTTTTATTTCTTGTCCTGGTACAACTAAAATACTTTTGATCAATCCGGGTTTTTCAGAATTAATGTTATAAACCTTAGCGTCTGTAATGCCTATACTAGTGCCCGAACTCCCCTTGAAAAATTTAAAATTGATAAATAGCATCCCTAAAAAGAGAGCTATAATGAAAAGGTAAAAGCCACTTATTCCTTGTTTGTTCACGATTGGTTATAATTTTCAGTATAGCTAATTTTTAATTGGATGACACCTTCTATTTTACTTAATTCTTCAGCAATCTTAATCTTTTGTTCAGAGTTATGTAGTGCGATCAGATACTCATAGCTTGTCCCCTTTTTAGGGTTGGCAGAGATATTGATCAAACTGTTTTCTTTACAATTTAGCTTAAGAATATCTTGGAGTGAGGCTAAGCTATCATTATTCGACAAGGTGAAATTGAGCAGAAATTTTGGACCGTCACCTCTGTAGCGAGAGAAGTGTAGACCAGTTGCTGCGCCACAAAATACAAAGGTTCCGGCAAAAGCAGTAGTGTAACCGTAAACTCCTATGCATATACCTGTGCTTAGCGCAGCAAATAAGAAAAGGACATTTCTGGGGTCATCAATACGAGTTCTAAAACGGATAATAGACATTGCACCAAAAACGCCTAACCCTCTGGCAAGGCTATCTCCAATGGCCATCATAACCATTGTTGTGATAATGCCTCCCAAAACCATGGATTGGAAGAAATTTTTAGAATAGTTATCTCCTTTGTAGGTTAGTCTGTGGGTAATGGCAATTATTGATGATAATAAAAAAGCCCATATTAAAGCATATATAACATTGATTAAGGGTGGGTACTCATAACTGGGCTGATCTGGGAAGATATCTAACATAAATTGTCAGGTAGTAATGGTTGAGAAGCTATACCTGATAAACTAAGGGTTATCAACTCCAACGTTGGCAGAACCAGGGGTTGGTCGTGTGAATTGTGTCCAGGTGTTGGTAGCACTGTTGAGTCGTCCAGTTGAAATGTCAGTAACCTGAGGTCCAAAGGTTGTCTCATCTATGGTTTTGCCCTCAGCCGTATATATGCCTATTTCTTCCCCGTCTTCACTTAATCTGAAGCCAAGGTGAAGTACGCCTTGTTCAAGATGGCTATCTGCCCATAAAATGAGATACCCCCCCGGCTCAATAGTGGTTTTAGTTGGATCTGTAGCAGGTATCTTGTATTTAGTTTTATTGGCTTTTTTATCGGAAATATAAAGACCGCCCAGGTTTACTGCCTTGTCTCCTGTATTATGAATCTCTATCCAATCATCATACTCTCCTGCATTATCTTTAAGAGTAGATTGGTTAGCAGCCATAAATTCATTGATAACAATTTTAAATTGTTCGGCTGCAGGTACTTTAGGTTCAACTTCTTCAGCATCAGTACAGGCAGAGAGGGAGATAATAAGTCCTGTGATTATTCCAAAACGCTTCATTTTTTAAAATTATATGATTTTATTTATTTATATTATAAAGATATAGCAAATGCATATTGTGATTATTTTAATGCTTTGCGTGGTTAGTAAAAGTACTGATATAATTTTAAAACAGAAAAGGAGATTCATTTCTAATGATAATTTGAGGTTAGAGTAGACTATTCTGACTCAAATATATTTACAGGAGGGGCTTAGTGATAGGATTTTTGCATAGAGATGATAGGGTTATCAAATAGAGGGTAAATGATACTTTAAAGTGCTTAGCTTGCTTGTTTGGTTTAGTGAATTTATAGGGGTGCTCTTTAGGGGGGGGGCAATGGGGTTCCTATAAATTCCTTTTTATGGAGTAGGAGTTGCTCGTATTGGAAAAGCAGCTGTAGTGTCGTTTAGCTTCATGCCTTATTTATGTGTTTCAAGCCTTTATTGGTTATTCCCAGCAGGGGGCTTTTGGCATATGTACTCTGCTTTGTAGGGTTGGGCCTCAAGTCCTTCTAACAAGGTGCTGCATTATTGACTCATCATAGTAGATGACGTACTTGAGGAGGTATGAGGCAATCTCCACTTTGTGGTTGACAGTCAGGTGTAGCCTGTAGCTGAAGAGTTGATCTTAAGAGGTTCTGTCTCGAGAGGCAATGTTGAAGAAGGCTACATGTTTTGAAATGTCTGGGTTGCTGCATCAATTTGACTTGTTGTGGCAACATGGCAGCATATTGCATGCCTCTTCAACCCCGCATGTACAAACCTCTTTCCATTTAACCTTGTCGTTGGTAGAGGAAGCGAAGCTACGGTCCTTCATATAAATTAGGGGATTCGTATTTCAAAAAAGCAGCAAAGTACGTACACGGTTGAAAATAAGAACCCGCCACATTAGACTTGTGCCCAATAAACGTTTGCTGTTTTAATGCCATTTATCCAAAAAGAAACAGAAAACAGGACGTAGGCAAACAATAGGAGAAGGTATTCAGGTGGGTTGCTTGACTGTGTGACCAATGAAAGGACTGCTGATCTTCCTGATGCTGCTTATAGGACAAGGTGTCTGTGCGCAGAAGTATGCTATCAAGGGCCGAGTATTAGGAAAAGGCACCGAGACAGACGTTCTGCCCTCTGCATCTGTTTTGCTCTTGCAGGGTCCTGATTCTGCTGTAGTGGCGTTTACCTCAACTACCAAACAGGGTTTCTTCCTGCTGGAAAACTTAAAGGAAGGGAATTACCTTTTAAAAGTGACGTTTCTGGGGTATTCACCCTTTTTAAAGAACCTTGCAGTTTCCTCTATTGCCGACACGCTTCAGTTGGGTAACATTCTACTAGAGCAGGAGCCAAATACCCTTCAAGAGATTACCGTCATCAACCAGAGTCCGCCTGTCACTGTGAAGAAAGATACGGTAGAGTACAACGCTAATTCCTTTCAAACCAGGCCTAATGCCAATGTAGAGCAACTCTTAAAGAAGTTGCCTGGTCTGGAGGTAGGCAGAGATGGCAACATCAGCGTGAATGGGGAAAGCGTGACCCGCATCTTTGTGGATGGAAAGGAATTCTTTGGGGGTGACCTGCAAATGGCTACCAAAAACCTTCCCGCCGATGCTATCAACAAAATACAGGTAGTAGACGGCAAATCTGAAGGTGCTCAGTTCTCAGGCGTGGATGATGGCTCCCGGGAAAAGGTCATCAACCTGACTTTGAAGGATGACCGCAGGAACATGGGTTTTGGGAAAGCGATGGGGGGGCTGGGTACCCACGGGCGGTACATGGGACGAGCCAACTACAACAAATTCGAAAAGAGCAGGCAGATGTCTGCGGTGGTCATGAGCAACAATGTGAATGGGCAGGGGTTTTCTGATGACGGAGGGGAAGATGCCGACAGTGATGCCCGAAATGGGCTGGTTACAAACCATAAAGGAGGTGTGAACGCTTCTCATCAACTTTCTCCAAAAGCCCGTATAAACGGAAGTTATCGGTTCAACCAAACTAATGCGGAGACTCAAACAAATTTAACCCGGCAAAACTTTCTGCCGGAAGGAACCGCTTTGTTTTATGAAAACAGCCAGCAGGTAAATAAGCATAGTGGGCATGCGGTTACTGCAGTCTTTGACTGGAAAGATTCAACTAATACCTTACGGGTGAATACCGCTCTCAATTTTGCAGATGGGCAAAATGTGAGCAGTAGCAACCGGCAGTCTTTCTCCGTAGCAGACACACTGGTGAACGAAGGGGAGCGGAACGCTGCTACTCAGAACCAATCGTTAGCCTTTAATTCAAATTTGTTCTATGGCCATCGTTTCAGGAAAAGTGGCCGGGTGTTTAGCATCAACAGCCAGCTTGCTCTTAATAATTTGCTTGCGGATGGAAGGTCTGAGTCGCTAACCCGCTTTGTTGGAAACGAAACTGAAGCAATACGGCAGCGGAATGACCAACGAAACGATCAGCTGAATGGCAACCTGCGGCTTTCTTACACAGAGCCCTTGGGCAACAAGCAGTCTTTGCAGGCGAATTATAATGTGTCTAACCGGGTAAGTAAAACAAATCTGGAAGTGTTTGACCTGGTAAACGAAGCAGTTTATTTTGTTCCAGAGCAAAGCAGCCGGTTTATCTCTGGTTACCTGTATCAGCAGGCAGGACTCATTTATCTGTTCAATAGGGAAAAGTATAGCTTTGCTGTTGGCTCCACTTTTCAAAAGGCAGAACTTTCGCGAAGGGTGCAGGAGCAAGATGGTTCTGCAAAGCAGAGCTTTTTCAATTGGTTGCCTAATGCGAGATATAACCAACAATTTGGTAAGTATACCCGGTTAATGCTTGAATACGCCACTTCTGTTAGAGAACCTTCGCTCCAGCAACTGCAGCCGGTAGTCTCCCGGTATGATCCCCTAAACCTTTTCATTGGCAACCCTGCCCTGCAGCCGGAATACTCTCATCAGGTAAGGGCAACTTTCGTCGGTTCAGACCCAGTCTCTGGGCTGTTTTTGTCGGGCAATTTTACATACGGGTACACCGCCAATCCCATTACAGCTGCAGTGAACATTGACGAGCGCCAGGTACGCACTACTCAGTATGTGAATGTGGGGCAATACCGTACCATTTCTGCTTTTCTCAACATCGGAGTCCCTGTTAATAAGATTTACAGCAGGTTTAATGTTAGTCCTTACCTGCGGCTGGGAGAAAGTGCTAATTTATTAAACGGGACAATGGGCATGGTTCAACAAAGGGCTTTAGGCGGAAGTTTGCGGTATACGTTTGCCTATGAAGAATACCTGGAGCTTAATTTTAAGGGTGATTTAAGTCTGACAAGTTCTGACTATGAAAATTCAGGCACTCGTAACCAGTCCTTCTTAACGACTAGTTATTTAACCAATGCAACGTGGTATTTCTTAAAGCACTTCACCGCCAGGGCAGAAATGGACTACAGGCACTTTCAAAATAGCCAAACGAATTTCAACCAAAGCATTCCAATTCTCAACCTTTCAGTGAAAAGGACTTTCTTGAAGAAGGATAGGGCGGAAGTTGAGATTTCCGGAATAAACCTTTTGAACCGCAGCGTAGGGGCTACCCAATTTGCTTCTTTTAATTTTATTGAACAAACTACACAAACTACCCTAGGTAATTATTTCATGCTGCGGGTTACCTATAATTTCTCTCAAATACCCAAAGAATAAAAAGTAACAACAGGTACATGGGAATTGGTAAGATATGCGTGGGCACATACGTGCCCACCATTGTAATGCGTTTAAAAATTCCTAAGAAATTAAATATATAGATGTTTTTATAAATATGTTGTTTTTCTAAGGTGTGCTCCATGTGTTAGATTGCGTTTGAACGTAGGTTCTGCTTTGTGTTTATTATAAAAACTGAAACTCATTATTCTTTTTGGAGCTAACTTAAGATTGTATTTTTTGAATTTTTATAAAATTTAAAGTTTATTTTGTAGTTTTATGCTAAATATATAAATCAATAAAACTTTATTAAAGTTTGGTAACTACTAAGGAATAGTAATTTTTATCTATATATTGATTTTGTTATTTTTGTACTTTTTTTAGTATTAGGAGCAACATTGTAGGTGGACGGGCGTATAAACCGCTATAAGTTTTATTATAACTAAACATTTGGCATTATGAAAAATTTAAAATTAACCTTTGCTGCGATGATGATCGCTTTGTTCTCTGTAGTAGGTGCTAATAAAGCACAAGCTCAAATTATGGATGCAACAGACGTTGTTGCTGCTGCTAATAATTTAGTGAACATCCAAGTTTCAGGTATTAACGTTAATGTTTCAGACATCAATGTTGAAGATGTTATCGATGTTACAAATGTTTTAAACAATGCCGATATTCGGGTTCTTAGTGGTATTCTCAATGATAATACTATAACACTGGACAATATTTTAAACAATGCGTTAAGGGATGCTGATATTATTAAAAATAATCAAGTAGTTGTAGGGATTCTTTCTGACGGAACGATTCTTGTAGCAAGACAAGCTCAATTGAGATAAAGAAATAGTTTGTGATGACCCTATGAACTTAGCTAAGATTAAATCCTAGGGTAATCTTATCACTATAACAAAGAAGCTTCTCAGCAGTAATGTTCTGCTGAGAAGCTTCTTTGTTATAGTGATAAGATTACTTTCAGCCTTAAGAATGTTTCAATCTGATACACCTGTCTTTACGGTAAATACTGCTGCACCACCTGGCTCAGTTGATGCCCCGGCACCACGCCTGACTGTCGCCAGAGTTGCTTGCCTTGGTGAAACAGCAGGAGGGTAGGAATTCCCTGAACCCGATATTGCTGCGCCACGGCGGGGTTCTTATCTACGTCAATCTTAATCACTTTCAGTTTTCCTTCGTACTGCCGGGCCACCTGTTGCAAGATAGGGGTCATGGTTTTGCAGGGGCCGCACCAATCGGCGTAAAAGTCTACGAGCACCGGCATGCCCGGACTATTGATGATTTCCTGGAATGATTTCTTAGGCATGGCAATTACTTAGATGGTTCCTGCAAGTATACGGTATAAGTCAATTATTGGTGATAATAGCTCCGTAGACAATAAGATAAGTTTTAAGCGTTCTATCCTAAAACAAAGCCTTTCTAAGGAAAGGAAGAGGAACTTTAGGGCTTCTCAATTCCTTTCTTAAATGAAATTCACTCCAAAATTTTAAAACTTTGAAAACTATCTTTTTATCTATACTTCTGGCTTTCTCTTCGTGGTTTTCTTCCTGCAAGGAATCCGAAGTGATGGAACAGACGCCCGTCCAGAAAACTGAGAAAGACCTTTTGGTATCGGCAGAGAAACTGACCACTATTCCGGCTGCCGGACTAAAGGAAATAGCTAACTCAAACGGACGGTCTGAGTTGGCGGCTTTGATCAAGTATGATGTGGACGTGTATCGTCTTGTTTACCTGACGCAGTACAATGGGCAGGAAATTAAAGCCTCTGGGTTGATGGTGGTTCCGTTGCGCATGACGGGTTCGGCTCCCATCCTGAGTGCGCACCACGGCACAACCTTTGATCAGAAATATGCCCCAAGTAATTTCCAGGTAACGTCTTTGACGGGTTTTGAGCCGTTTGGCGCAGCCGGGTACCTGACCCTTGTTCCGGACTTTATTGGGTACGGCGTTTCTAAGCAGATTTTGCACCCGTATTATGATGTGAAGCACTCAGGTACTGCTGTGGTAGACATGATCAAAGCGGGCAAATCGTTCTTCAAGAAGAACAACATCAAATCTTCTGACCAGTTGTTTTTAGCCGGCTACTCAGAAGGCGGATACGTGACCTTGGCCACCCAGAAAGAAATAGAGGAGCACCCAGAGCATGGATTAACGGTGACGGCCTCCGGTGCTGGGGCAGGCGGCTATGACCTGGAGAACATGCTGGCTATGGTGTTAAGCGGAAAGAACTATGAATATCCGGCTAACCTGGCTTTCATTTTACAGGCGTATAACAAAACGTACAACTGGAACCGTCCTTTGACTGATTTCTTTCAGGAGCCCTACGCCACCCGTATTCAGGAACTGATTGATGGTACCCGTACCAGTTCTTCTATTAACAGTGCCTTGGCTAAAGATCCGGCTAAACTGTTCAATCCTACTTTTCTGGCAGCGCTGCGCGGAAACGGGGAACAAGCCTTAAAAGATGCCCTCAAGAGAAACAGCCTGAAGAACTGGGTTCCTAAGAGCCCTACTCGTCTTTACCATGGCACGGCAGACATTATGGTGCCTTATGACAACACTGTTTCTACTTACAATGCCATGAAAGCGGCTAATGCGCCTAATCTGAAGTTTGTCACCATTCCTGGCGGAGGGCACGGCAGCAGCTTAGAACCTATGATCAAAGACCTGATTCCCTGGATGGAGGGTATGAGGAACATGTAATTCATCAATCCTTTCTTTAGAAAAGCTCAGCTTAAAAGAAGCTGGGCTTTTTTGTGAACAGCAGGCAGCCCTTCTACCGGAGTTCCCGTCCTGAGTAGAAGGGCTAACGTCTGCTAGTAGCCTTTAGAAGAAAAGTAGTAGTAGGTGCGTTCTTTTGTTTTTAAGCCATTCTTCAGAAAATGAAAGGGAAGCAGGAGCAGTTAAGCAGGATGGTCCACAGTATGTGTTGGCTTATTTCACCTGAGCCAGAGGACTTTTTTCCCACCTTTAGAGAGCAGGCTTCGTAAAAAGAACCATGAAACTTATGAATACGCCTACAGCTGATACCCTTGCGCTTCAGTACATTGATTACCGCTGCACAAATCGGGTAGCCACTATCACCCTGAACCGCCCCGAAAAACGGAATGCTCTCAATTATGAGATGGTTTCGCAATTAAAGCAGGCTTTTGATATTGCTGAGAATGATGATGAGTGCAAAATCATTATCCTGAAAGCAGCCGGGCCTGTTTTCTGTTCGGGCGCTGACCTGGAGTACCTGCAACAACTTGAAGGTAATTCTTACGCTGAGAACCTGGAAGATTCAACCCACCTCATGCAGCTTCTGCACCTTATTTACACGCTTAAGAAGGTGGTCATTGCCCAGGTAAACGGGCACGCCATTGCCAGCGGCTGTGGGTTGGCTACGGTTTGTGACTTTGCTTACACCGTGCCCTCCGCTCAGTTTGGGTATACAGAAGTGAAGATCGGGTTTCTACCCGCTATTGTGAAAGTGTTCCTACTTCGGAAAATAGGGGAGGCCAAAGCCAAGGAGTTGCTGCTTACTGGTGACCTTATCTCGGCGGAAAAAGCGAAAACGTTTGGGTTGGTAAACGAAGTGGTGCCAGAGGAAGAGCTGGAAATGCGCGTACGAGAATTGGCAGAACGGTTGTGCGTACAGAACTCGGCCCAGGCCATGGAAGTAACCAAAGAATTGATTGCCATGGTGCAGGAACTTCCTCTCAAAGAGGCTCTGGAGTACGCCGCAGAGCGGAATGCTTTGGCCCGCGCTACTGATGATTGTCAGTCTGGAATTCATGCATTTCTGAACAAACAGCCTATTATTTGGTAAATGAAGCTCCAAAAGGTGTTTTCATTTCAGAGGTGTCTACAAAAGCGGTAGCAATAAGAAGGCGAAGGCTTTGTGTAAGTAGTTTCTTACATTTAGAAGCTATTTTTCAGGATTTGAGTTGAAAGCAGCTGAGGGTGGTAATATATGTTTTAAACAATTTGTAAACCTACTGGTTGAGAGAGTATGCTGACGAACGCGGCGATAGTAATAGGAACCTTTGCTGTAATGGAGTTGGTGGCGTGGGCAGTGCACAAATATGTATTGCATGGCTTTTTGTGGAGCATTCACAAGTCACACCACACCCGGCACAACCACCTCTTTGAATTGAACGATGTCTCGTTCGTGTTCTACGGGGTTATTGCTGCCTTGTGCTTCATTTATGGGACAGAGACGCTAGACTACCGGTTCTGGATTGGAGTAGGTATTTCGCTTTACGGTGCAGCCTATTTCCTGGTGCATGATCTGTTCATTCACAGACGGGTAAAACTGTTTGGAAAAACCAGAAGCACCTACCTCAGGGCCTTAGACATAGCGCACAAAGTACACCATAAAACCAAAGGAAGAGACGGCTCAGAGTCATTTGGAATGCTCTGGGTTCACCCTAAATTCTTTCGTATTGCCCGGAAGCGTTAACTTTACGTTTCGTTTCTAAACTCTCTCCTGTGGCGCATTACTCTATAAAAGAGTTAGAGCATTTGTCTGGCATCAAAGCCCATACGCTTCGTATCTGGGAACAGCGGTACCAACTATTGGCTCCCAAACGTACTACTACCAACATCAGGTACTATGACGATGCTGACCTTAAAAATCTGCTGAATGTAGCTTTACTGTACCAGGAAGGTTACAAGATTTCCAAGATTGCCCAATTACCACCTCACCAGGTTGCCCAGGAGGTGCTTAAAATCACAGAGGCTGAACTAGGGAAGGATCAGTTCATGAGCCAGCTCATCATTGCCATGGTAGAGCTGGACGAGGTCTTATTTGAGCGGGTGTTAAGCAGAGCGGTGTTGCAGCTTGGTTTCACAGACTCCGTGAAACAAGTGGTGTATCCCTTCTTAAATAAAATTGGCTTATTGTGGCAGACAGGCAACATCACGCCCGCCCATGAACATTTTATAAGTCAATTGATCCGGCAGAAAATGCTGGTGGCTATTGACGGGCAACGGCTTGTCAGAACTCCTGATGCTCCTAAAATATTGCTCTATTTACCAGAAGGTGAATTGCATGAGTTGTCCCTTCTTTACAGCCATTTCCAATTTCGGGCTAATGGGTTCCATACCCTATACCTGGGCCAGCATCTTCCTTTGGAAGATTTATTCAAAGCCTCGCACCAGTTCAAACCCGATTACATTTGTTCTGTCTTCACTACCTCGCCTCCCCGGGAGCAGATGGAAGAGTATCTGCAACAGTTGTTGACGGAAGTGCCTAACACTCAACTTTTGCTAAGCGGTTACATTTTACAGACGTTTCAGCAAACGCTTCCTAAAAGGGTCACTTACTTCGCTACCCTGGACAGCTTCGAGCAATGGCTCTCTAAAACCAACCTGGTGCATGCCTGATCTCTGGCTGGTGGCAACCTGTATCCTTTCCTGTTTAGGAGGTTTTTTCCTAAAAGGCCATAAAAACACACTTTGATTAAGTTATTTGGTGAGGAAAGCTTCTAATTGGATAAGCTTCCCTGAAAGGCCGTTCCCTGTCTTTGCTACATACTGGCTCCTTTGAATTTTACAGAAGAAAAATCAGGCTTTATTCCACCCCACCTCTCCGCAATGTCCGTTTTCAGAATGCAATCCTTCCTGGCAGAGTAGGTTTTATTTAGCTATTTATCGCCGTTCTTCAGAAGCTAAGGTGAAAACGTGTTTTGCTCTGTTGCTTCCTCTTTCAATCTTCTCTTTAAGCTCCTGTGAAATCCAAAGTGCCATTTCATCTAGTATGTATGGATCGACACTCCCTAACCTTTAAAAGCTCTTTACTGAGGTAATCCTTTGCTCCTTACCTGCAGGTCTCTTATTAGTGAAATTTTGTTTAAAATTTATTTAAAAAAATTAAACATAAGTTAGCTTTATATTTTTACAAATCGTATTATTGTTTAATGTTTAGCATTAAAAATTAAACAAACAAATGACTGCACTAGAATTTACTTCCGTTGTGGAGCGCATGGCGCCTACTCTCCGTCCAGCTGCGTACAACCTGACCCGTGATAGTGATGATGCGAAGGATTTAGTGCAGGAAACCCTCCTGAAAGCCTTCGTAAATCGGGACAAGTTTAAGGCGGGCACCAATCTAAAGGCATGGTTGTACACCATCATGCGAAACACCTTCATCAACCATTACAATAAAATCACCAAGCGCTCCAGCTCGGTAGACACCACTGACTATATCCAGACGCACCCAACCGACGACAGGATGATTGCGGTGAACGGTGCCTCCGGGGAGTTTGCCTTGAATGATATTTATGCCGCCATTGAGAAACTACCTGAGGAGTTGCGTACACCGTTCATGATGTATTATGTGGGCTACAAGTACCTGGAGATATCTGATAAACTGAAGCTACCTATTGGAACGGTTAAAAACCGGATTCACCTGGCACGCAAAGAATTAAAGCAGGAGCTGAAAGGATATGCATACGCAGACTAAGGTTTGTGCCTGTTCTAAGCTCTGCTAGTATGACACTAAGCAGGGCAGAATTGGATTGTGGCATAAAAAAAATGTATCTTGTTACTGTAAAAGAGGTATAAATCTTTTAACAGGTTTCATTGAAGGTTTCTAAATCATCTCTTGGCTTTTAACATGCATGATCTCCCCAGGAAAAAAGTAATTGTCATAGGAGCCGGTTTTGCCGGTTTGGCAGCTTCGGCTAGCTTAGCCCAGGCCGGATATTCAGTTACACTCCTTGAGAAAAACGAAGTAGCAGGAGGGAGAGCCCGGGTATTTCATGCCTTGGGCTTTACTTTTGATATGGGGCCCAGTTGGTATTGGATGCCAGATGTTTTTGAGCAGTTTTTCCAAAAGTTTGGGAAAACCACCGCAGATTATTACCAGCTACAACGGCTTGACCCTTCCTATCAGGTGCTGTATGGTCCACAGGACGCTATGGAACTACCTGCGGGCATGACTCAGCTGGAGGCACTGTTTGAGTCATTAGAACCCGGTTCTGCTGAAAAATTACGGGCTTTTTTAAAGCAGGCGGCTTACAAATATGAAGTAGGCATCAATAACCTGGTGTACAAGCCAAGCCGTTCCTTTTCAGAGTTCATAGATATAAAGCTATTGGTAGATGTGCTGCGGCTAGATGTTTTCCAGTCCATGCACAAGCATGTGCGTAAGTACTTCAAACACCCGCGGCTGATCCAGCTCATGGAGTTTCCCATCCTGTTTTTAGGAGCCCTGCCCCAGAACACCCCTGCCTTGTACAGCCTCATGAATTATGCAGACATGGCCTTGGGTACCTGGTACCCAATGGGCGGCATGCACAAGATAGTGGAAGGGTTGGTAGCACTGGCGCTGGAACAAGGTGTAAAAATGAAGTTAGGCGAGGAGGTGGAGAGCCTGGAAATGCAAAAAGGCAGCATCACTAGGGTTGTCACCACCAAAGGGCAATATGACGCTGATGTCGTCATTGGTGGCTCAGATTATCATCACTTGGAAACCAAACTGCTACCTGAGGAATACCGCAGTTACACTGATAAGTACTGGGACTCCCGTGTCATGGCACCCTCGTCTCTTATCTTCTACCTGGGCTTAGATAAAAAGCTGAAGGGGCTTCGGCACCATAATTTATTTTTTGACGAAGACTTCGGCCCGCACGCGCATGAAATCTATACTCAACCAGCCTGGCCTAAGAAACCGCTGTTTTACGTGTCTGTTCCTTCCCAAACAGACTCTTCGGTAGCGCCGGAAGGCAAAGAGAACCTGTTTGTTTTGATTCCGGTGGCGCCAGACTTGCAGGATACCCCTGAGGTGCGGGAACATTACTACAAGATGGTGATAGAGCGTCTGGAGAAAATTACGGGGCAGGAAGTAAGAAACCACGTCCTCTACAAAAGAACCTATGCCCACCAGGATTTCATGAAAGACTACCACGCCTTCAAAGGCAATGCTTATGGTTTAGCGAATACCCTGCTGCAGACTGCGGTGCTCAAACCCAGCCTGAAGAGCAAGAAAGTTAAAAACCTGTTTTACACCGGGCAATTAACGGTTCCAGGTCCGGGAGTGCCCCCCTCCCTTATTTCAGGACAGGTAGTCGCTTCTGAGGTCATCAAAGACTTTGCCCCACAGGAAACCACCCTAACGCTATGACAATGATACCAGCGCACATGACCCTTTTTGATAACACCACGCTGGAATGTAGCAAACTTATCACGCAGCGCTACAGCACCTCTTTTACGTTAGGTATCAAAACTTTGCATCCGCGGTTTCATGATCCTATCTATGCCATTTACGGGTTTGTCCGGTTCGCCGATGAGATTGTAGACACATTCCATTCTCATGATCGCGCCGTCCTTTTGGAGCGGTTTCGGCAGGAGACGTACCAAGCGTTGGAAGAAAGAATCAGCTTGAACCCGGTGTTGCACTCCTTCCAGATGGTGGTGAACAAGTATAATATTGATCCGGAGTTTATTGATGCTTTCCTGCACAGCATGGAAATGGACCTCCTGGACCAAAAATATAACTGTGACCTTTATGAAGAATACATTTACGGCTCTGCCGAAGTAGTGGGCCTCATGTGCCTGCGTGTGTTCTGCGAAGGTGACCATGAAATGTTTGACCGTCTTAAGTCCTCGGCCTGTTCTCTGGGGGCAGCGTTCCAGAAAGTAAATTTCCTGCGTGACATCAGAAGTGACTTCCAGGACCGTGGGCGCGTGTATTTCCCCCAGGTAGATTTCAGGTCTTTCTGCAACCAGGACAAGGAAGAAATAGAAGCCAATATACAGCAAGATTTTGATGATGCCTATAAGGGTATTCTCGCGTTGCCGAAGGGCGCGCGGTTGGGCGTTTATCTGGCATACATCTATTATCTAAAGCTGTTCAAAAAAATTAAGCAGCTTCCTGCCGCCCAAATAATGGCAGAACGCGTAAGAGTGCCTGACAATACGAAGTTCGCTTTGCTGCTAAGTTCGTATATTAGATACCAGCTTAACACTATCTGATGCAGTTACTCGCTTCCCTGTTGTACTTGTGCTTTTTTCTGATGATCACTCCACAGAAATCAGATCCTTACTCGCATGCCTCTTTACTAAACTACTACCAAACCGCTACCAAAAGTGAAGAAATAGCCCAGAAGTTCTTGTCTTTGATGGAAAAATATCAGGGAAAGGATCCCCTGAAATTAGGCTATAAAGCTGTTTCTCATGCAATTATGGCAAAGCATGTCTGGAGCCCTTATGCTAAGCTGAAATACCTGCGGCAATCTTCGCAATTATTTGAAGATGCTGTGGCTTTGGACAAACAAGATCCTGAGGTTCGGTTCCTGCGGTTTTCCATAGAAAACTATATTCCTAGGTACCTGAACATGAGCAGCCACCTGGAGGAGGACAAAAAGATTTTTATGGCCGCTATTTTACGGCATCCACGGTCTGGCATCTCTCCTGAAACAGTTAAGATCATGCGCGACTTCCTGCTGCGGAAAGAGTTACTTACCCAACAGGAACAGCAACAGATTGCCAAATTGAACTTATAGACTAAGGCGCTTTGCCTTATTAAGCTGATTCACATTCTGGTTGGATTCTGGGTTTAGCCTGAGAAACCATCTTCTTGCTCAACATCGTTCTTTAAAATTCAGAACTGCTTTTTATTAAGGTTACTGCAGTGGTAACTTTTAATACTTGGAGACTTTCAAGAGTATATATTGTCTCCTAAAGAGCCTCTAGCCTTATTTTTAGCATGTGTTCTTCCTTTAAGAATAACACTGTTAAAAAGGAATTGACGGCAAAAAACGGAAGTACGCACAAACAAACTGGTAAGTAAACTTGTTTAGTAATTATGCGTCAGCTACAGGTACAAATAGATTCAAGTTCAGGCTTTTGCTTCGGGGTCATCTATGCCATTCAGATGGCCGAGGACCTGTTGGAGGAACAAGGTTACCTGTATTGCCTGGGAGACATCGTGCACAACGATGTAGAAGTAGAACGGCTTCAGAAAAAGGGTCTGCGAATCATCAACTATGATACCCTAAATACCCTTCGCGATGAATGTGTACTCATAAGGGCACACGGCGAGCCGCCTTCTACCTACCAGACTGCTCTGCAAAACAACCTCACCCTGGTAGATGCCTCGTGCCCGGTGGTCCTGAAGTTGCAGAATCGTATCAAAACTTCCTTTGACAAGAAAGACCAGATTTTCATTTACGGAAAGCACGGTCATGCTGAGGTATTAGGTTTGCTTGGTCAGACCAACAATGAGGCCGTGGTGTTTGAGAACCTGGAGGAGTTGCTTCGACACGAGTTGCCCCAGAACATTACCCTCTACAGCCAGACCACCAAAAGCACCGATAACTTTTACCGCATCAAAAACGAACTGGAAACCCGGGGGTATTCTGTAGCAGCCAATGACACCATCTGCCGGCAAGTTTCAAACCGTGATAAGGAGTTAAGACGCTTTTCCCAGCAATTTGACAAGATTGTGTTTGTTTCAGGGACTAAGTCCTCTAATGGGCGGGTGTTGTACCAGGTATGCAAAGACACCAACCCCAATACTTACTTTGTTTCAAAAGTAGAAGAGCTTAACCCGGAGTGGTTTGACGAAGGAGATACCATTGGCATCTGTGGCGCTACCTCAACGCCCATGTGGCTGATGGAAGAAGTCCGAAATGCCATGTTGGCATTTTAGTCATTAGGTTTTAGGTCTGGTTTTTTGAAATAAGTCGAATTTCACCTTGGAGTACTGCCATAAACGGACCTCTAAAGCTATCCTAGAAAGGGTACCAGCTTATCTCACCTTACCAAAAGAGTAGTACCTTCGTAAATAGAGGGTAAATCTGAGTCTTATTGTTTTGAAGCTTCTTTTGCAAAAACATACCGGAATTCTGATTGCCTGCACCATTTTGGTGGCATGGGGAAGTGTGCTGTGGTTTTTGCTACATTGGGATGTTTCTTTCAAGTCGCCATTTACCTATCTGGCGGTGCTGGTGATGACGCATCTGTACACTGGCCTTTTCATAACAGCCCATGATGCTATGCACGGCGTAGTAGCTCCGGGTAACAAAAGGCTGAACACTTTTATTGGGACCCTCTGTGCTGGCTTATTTGCATACAACTACTACGGTAGGCTTTTTCCAAAACACCACCTCCACCACCGGCACGTAGCTACTGACCAAGATCCAGATTACCACGGCGGAAACTTCTTCCTGTGGTTCTTCAGCTTCGCCCGGCAATACATCACGATTGTGCAAGTACTGCTGATGGCTGGTACCTACCACCTGCTACAACTCTGGTTCCCTGTTGAGAATATCATTCTATTCTGGATGGTACCATCAGTACTGGCGACGTTTCAGTTGTTCTATTTCGGGACGTATCTGCCGCACCGGGGAGAGCACGAACATACGAATAAGCATAAATCCTCCACCCAAGGCCGCAACCACTTATGGGCTTTTATAAGCTGTTATTTTTTTGGGTACCACTATGAACACCATGATAAGCCTTATTTACCTTGGTGGAAGCTCTACCAGGAAAAAGACCGGATGGCAAAAGGACATTAATTGTTTTGCTCAGATATTATTAGGGAAACACCTTTATAAAGGAAAGCCGCGGAAAGAGAACTTCAAGTCTCTTTCCGCGGCTTTCCTTTTTAGAAACCTAGTAGATTACTTCACCACATACACATTGTCTTTAGGGTTAGAATCAGGAACATAGGTGCCTTTCAGCTCAAATTTCTTCACGGCTTTGGTTGGCTTGAAATCAACCTGCACAGATGTGTTGCCTGTCTCCCAAACAGACACATTGCGGTGAATTGTAGACGTGGTATTATCAGCGTAAGTAACCACCAATTCTACCGGAACGGGTTTGGAGCCTTTGGCCTGTACGGTAATCTGGTACTGACCGGCCTGTTGCTGCACGTTGGTAATAGCCAGATCTGGGTATCCTTCGTCAAAGAACCAGCGTTTCCAAAACCAGTTCAGGTTTCGACCCGCACCCGCGTTCATGGCATTGAAGAAGTCCCAAGGCAAGGGGTGTTTTCCATTCCATTGGGCAATGTAGTGGTGCAGTGCCTTCGTGAACAGTTCATCGCCCAGCATCTGTTTCACATACAGGTACCCAAGTGCCGGTTTAGGATAGGAGTTCAGGAAGAAAGGAGCCCCGTTCTGTTGGGTGGTCAACGTCATGATGGGCATGTCGGCCTCAGTAGCAGCCATTTGGGCGTACGGAGCCACGCCGTAGTCATCTTCCAGTTTAGGTTCAATGATAGAGGAGATGATCCATTCGCCCAAGGTGGCCCAGCCTTCATCCATCCAGCCGTACTTGGTTTCATTTGTGCCCATGTAGAAGGGGAACATGGTGTGGAAGATTTCGTGATCCGTAAGGGTGATGGCGTCTTCGCGGGTTTTCACGGGATTGTCGTTCACCATCATAGGGTATTCCATCTGGTCTAGTCCATCAAACACGGTTTCATGGGAGTAGGGGAAAGGCCACTTCGGAAAAGTGTAGCTCATGGCTTCAACGGTTTTGCGCGAGAAGTGAATCACCTCCTCAAAATCGTGGTGTACCGGATTGTAGGCCACATCTACGCGGGTTCGGCGTTTGGTTTTAGGGTCTACTACCAGGCTAGAGGAGTTCCAGAGGTAATGGTCAGAGGTGGCGAAGGCGAAATCCACCACGTTTTCGGCCGAGAATTTCCAGGTGTTGCGGGCATTCTGGGCGGTGATGTCTTGGCGCTTCAGGTCTTTTTGGTCAATTATGGCGACTATGGCATCCTTCTTCTCGGCCTCTGCCAGGCGCTTGGCATGTTTCCTGGAGAGCACTTCCGAGGCGTTCTTCAGATCACCGGTGGCCCACACCACAAAGTTCTTCGGAACGGTGATCTCAGTGTTGAAAGAGCAGAAATCATTGTAAAACTCGGCCGGGCCGAGGTACGGAATTCGGTTCCAGCCGTCCACATCGTCATACACGGCAATGCGGGGGAAGAAGTACGCCACAAATGCCGCGCCCAATGAGTCTACCTGCCCGGTGCGCATGTGCGAGCCGGCGTTCAGGATGTAGTTGTAAGCGATGTAGAACTTCGCTTTCTGCTTAGGAGGAATAGGTTTGACCCGGAGGGTGAGGTTGGTAGCGTCAATGCGAAGTTTTCGTACATCCTGCGCTTCCTGGTTTACGCTGAAGTGTTCAATCTTCACGCCTTCGCTTACATCTTCGGGAGCTATGGTATTGGCACGGGGTGCCCCTTTCTGGTAATAGTTGGGGTACAGCTTGAAGACAATCTGCTTCAGGGTGTCAGGGCTGTTGTTGGTGTAATCGATGTCTACGGTTCCGGCCAGTTTTCTAGAAAACGGGTCAAAATCAATCTTGATGGTATAGTCGGCGGTATTTTGCCAGTAGCTTTTCCCGGGGGAACCGTCCAGGCTGCGGGTGCCTTTCTGGTAGGCCGCCGCGATGTTGCGCGGCATGGGCAGTTGGTGCTGGGCAATGGCAAGCGAGTATGTGACAGATAACGCGAGGGAAAGAAGATATTTCGCCGGTTTCATGTGGTTGGTGGATTATGGCGTATGGTGCCAGCGGTAGGCTGGTGTGGTTAAAGGTAAGGCGTTTTTCAAAGAGAAGGAAAGAACCAAGCTTTAGAAAAGGATGGAGAATCAACTTGCTCACCCTCAGCTTGGGGCTTGTTTTCAGAAAACAGGCTAAATAGGGGAAAGTTGTAAAAAAGTAAAGCCTGCTCACATGGGCAGGCTTTACTTTTTTACAACTGAATATATGATCTTAGTGCACCGCGTCTTTTTTGCAGCAGGCATCCAGACGGTCATAGGCACGTGGCGCAGCCGGAGAGTTATCAGCGTCATAGCCTAACTCGTTCACAGCTTTTTTGATTTTGTCAAGCGAGGTTTTCTCGCCGTTGTAAGACACCGTTAAGATTTTAGACTCCACGTCCAAGGTGGCTTTATTTACGCCTTTCTCATAGGCCAAACCTTTCTCCAGGGTGGCTTTGCACATGCCGCACACCGCTGATGTTTTGATTTTCACTTCTTCGCCTTTTTTACCGCCTTGCGCGAAGCCAACAGTTGCCAAACCGGTCAATACTAAAGAAAACAACCAGATTTTAAGGGTTTTCATGGTAGATAATTAAGAATTAGAGATATAAGTTAAAAGCTAAATTTTATCTGAGGGATTATGAGTTGTTTTACCAAAATCAGGCCAAAAACGAAGCCATCTTCTTTTAGACAAACAAACTAAGTCATTCCCTATTTCAACGTAAAGCGCATTCCGGCGTAAATAACGCGCCCAATCACCGGCGCCCACACCATGCTGGCATCAAAGTCCTGGCTGAAGGGTCGGTCGGCAGAGATGATCGGGTTCTTTTGTTTGTAGTCCAGCAGGTTCTCGCCGCCCACATACACTTCCCAGCGTTTGAATGCCCGGGTGATCTGCCCATTAAACACTGCGTAAGGACTAACAGTTCGCATCATGTTGGAGCTTTCATGCTCGTTCATGTCGTGCTCCATAGACGGTACCGGTCTTTTACCGAACCACTGGCCCGTTAAATCAGCGCGCCACTTGTCAAAAGGTGTTGCGAAGCCCAGGTTCAGGAAGGCGCGATGATTTGGGATGAACGGCCGCCGCAAAAGCTCTCCGTTATAGGTGGTGCGCACGTCAAAGTACTTGTACGCCGCTTTCACATCCAGCATTGACGTTAGTTCATACTGCAGTTCCGCCTGGAAGCTTTTGGAGAAAGAGCGTCCGTTCAGGTTCGTGAATGCCACCTGGTACGGGCTGCTGTACATGTCCGGCACAATCTGGTTCTGGAAGGTGGTATAGTAGTAATCAGTGATGAAGGCGCCTTTGCGTTCGCCCACCTCAAAGTACTGCGTGAAGCTTCCGCCCATGTTCCAGGCTTTCTCGGGTTGCAGGTTGTTCTGGAAGTAGAAGGCCCGGTTGCTGATGAGCGAAGCCACGTTCTCCGCAATTGGGTTGGCTACCCTGAAGCCTTTACCGGCCGCTAAACGCAGAATAGAGTTCGGGTTGAAATCATATTTCACGTTGAAGCGGGGCGTATACACCCAGCCGTACAGGTTATGATGGTCGGCCCGAACACCGCCCACCAAGGTCAGATTGGTGCTGTTTTGGTAAATGTATTCGAAAAACGCTCCGGGTACCCGCTCTTGGCGCTTCAGGCGTTGACCAGCCAGGTTCTCCTGGAAGTCTTCATACTGGTAGCTTAACCCGGTTTTGTAGGTGTGTGCCGTATTCCCAAAAGCCGACTGGAAGATCAAATTCGCCAAGCCACTGTTCTGGTAGCCATTGTAGGTTCTGCTGCCGTAATGCGAGTCAAAGTCGTGCCGGGCACCGGATAAGATCAAGCCGATGCTCTGGTACGGCTTGTTCTTGAACGTGTAAGACGTCTTAGAAAAGCCACTGAACCGGTCCGTCTCCGACTCGGTACCGTAGAAGCTTCCTTCCTCCTGCGGCATGCCGGAACGGTAGCCTACCTGTCCCCCGATTCTGGTTTCGCGCAACGCCTGGACGCCAATCTCAGCTACCCACTGCTTACCGGTGTTGTACTTCCACTTGTTGAACACGTTGTAGTGTTTGCCCAAGGGCAGATCCAGGAAGCCATCATTGTTGTTGTCTACGCGGTTGGTGAGCTGGTCGGTATGCAGCATGAGCACGGTGCTCAGTTTGGGCGTGAGGGTGAAGGAGGTGTTCACGTTGGCATCCCACTTGGCCAGGCTGTTGCCGTACAGGTTCACATGGAGCCGGTCGGTTTTCTCGGGATCTTTCAGGCGCACGTTCACCTGACCCGAGATAGACTCATAGCCGTTCAGCACCGAGCCGGTGCCTTTGATGATGTCAATGGCGTCTATATAAGTACCAGACAAGTAGTTCAAGCGATACGGCGTCGCTAAGCCACGCAGGGCGGGCACGTTGTCAGTGGTCATTAAGGTGTACGCGCCATCTAAGCCCAGCATCTGGATCTGCTTGGCGCCGGAAACCGCATCTGACGTGGAAACCTCTACGGAGGCATTCGTTTCAAAGCTCTCCGCCAGGTTACAGCAGGCAGACTTAGTTAAGTCCTTGGCCGTGATTATCTGAGAGTTAGTAGGCGTCATGGCCGAGTAGCGGTCTTGTTTTCCGGTAATGGTCACTTCCTGAATAGACGTAATGGACCGCAGCTGCACTACTATATGAGGGCGGCCCTGTACCTGCACGGTATCTGGTTTGTAACCAATGTAGGAGATAAGCACCGCGGTTTCTCCGGCAGGAGCGGGGGCTAAGGTGAAATGCCCGTTGGCATCGGTGCTGGTGGCTTGGCTGGTGCCTAACCAAATAACCGAGGCACCTATAAGGGGAGTGCCGTTAGCCGCATCTACCACGCGGCCGGCAAGAGATTGGGCTGTTCCCAGGAGCGGAAGCAAGAGCCCAAATAAAGTCAAAGCGAATAGTGCCTGACGTTTAGAAGATAACATGGGTTGGTTTCATTTAAGTATAACATCTGTTCTGGAGCCAAAGCACAGCAAAACCGGCTAGGGCTGAGCGAAGAGATGAAGGACTTAAATGTTCAGGATGTGCAGACGATGCAGCAGGTCTCGGCCCGCTAGAGGCGGCGAGGTGTCAGAATAGAAGGGCCAGGAATCTTCCACGGTAGCGGTGGCTACTGGCGGGAGAAGAAAAACTGAGGTTAAGGCCGGAGGAAGGGATACAAACTCCACCTTGCTGAATTTCAGCGTGGAAGGAATGTCCAGCTTGTGGTGGGTCGTGGAAACGGAGCAGCAAGGAGTCTTGTCCACCTGGGTTGTTCCTTCAGGGCAAGCCGGTTTTTTCCTGGCGGCGAAGCAGCCCATCTCCTCCATTTTCTGAGAAACATCCTGAGAGGGAGCCATGCCCAACATTGCACAAAAACGCTGTGTAGCCGCCACCCCAACGGAACCCGTCAGGAGGCAAAAGGCCAGCATTAAGAGCACAATAGGTTGAAGTTTCCCTCTCATACTGCAAAGATATGGAATTTTGACCCACTTTCCACCACCTTCCTGCCACAAGTACATTTAATCCCCCAAGTTGCTGGGTAAAACTTTTAAACTACTGTTTATCAAAAGTTTAAGTAAGTATTCACGTGTTATTTAGCAAATATATTGAAAACGTTATCCATAACTTATCCCAAAGTGGCTGGGAAAAATGTGGATAATGTGTATAAGTGGAGTGGATAACCATGATTTATCCACAAAGTGGGAAAATGTGGGAGACTGTGGTTGACTTTGCTCTGCCCTTTAGTACTTTTGTTTTGTACCAAAGACTGTTGTCACTGCCTCAACTACCATGAACTTCCTCTCCGGCGAATACGAATGTAAGCTAGACCCGAAGGGAAGATTGGTGCTGCCTGCCAAAATCAAATCCAACCTGCCCGATGAATGCGGAAATCAGGTGGTGTTGACCCGCGGGTTTGAGCCTTGCCTGGTGTTGTACCCCAAAACAGAATGGAAGACAATCTATGACCGGGTGGCAAGTCTGAATGAGTTCAACGAAGAGTATCGGCATTTTCAACGGAATTTTTTCCGGGGTAATACCGAGATTGAGCTGGATGCTGCCGGGCGATTCATCTTGCCGCGCACCATGGTACGGTACGCCGAGATTGAGAAAGACGCCATTGTGGTAGGCCTCGGGAACCGGGTGGAAATCTGGAACCCTGACAAGTACGACGCATTTTTAATTAAAGACCAGCAGAATTTCTCGCAATTGGCGCAGAAGTTTCTCGGCGACCAACCGAGTTTACCCCCAACCGAATAAAAGCCTATGCAGTACCACCAGCCCGTTTTGTTGCAGGAATCGGTAGATGCGTTGGCCATTAAACCCGGCGGCATTTACGTAGACGTCACCTTTGGCGGTGGCGGCCACTCAGCGCATATCCTGGAGAAGATGCAGGGTGGGCAACTTTACTCCTTTGACCAGGACACCGATGCCGAGAAACAAGCCGAAAAACTGATCTCCGATAACTTCACGTTTGTCAAAGCCAACTTCCGGTACCTAAAGAAATACCTGCGTTTGTACGGCGCGCGGCAGGTAGATGGCATCCTGGCTGATTTAGGCGTTTCATCCCACCAGTTCAATACCGCTGAGCGCGGCTTCTCCACCCGTTTTGACGGTCCGCTTGACATGCGCATGGACAAAGACAGTCCGCTTACCGCGCAACAGGTTATACTGGAGTATTCAGAAGAGCAACTGCACCGCATCTTCGGGCTGTATGGCGAGGTGAAGAACGCGAAGACGCTGGCCCGGGAAGTAGTATCTGCCAGAAACGTGCAGACTATTGAAACCATCGCTGATTTCAAGAAGGCCATTGCTGGTTGCACACCCAAAGGAAAAGAAAACAAGTACCTGGCTCAGGTGTTTCAGGCGCTTCGCATTGAAGTGAACGATGAGTTGAAAGCCTTGGAAGAAATGCTGGAGCAAGCCGTGGAGGTTCTGAAGCCGGGTGGTAGATTATCTGTGATATCCTACCATTCCCTGGAAGATCGGTTGATAAAGAACTACATCGCCAAAGGCAAGTTCTTTGGGGAAGTGGAGAAAGACTTCTTTGGGAATGAGATCAAACCCTTGGATTCTGTAACCCGCAAACCCATTGTGCCGGGTGCGCAGGAGTTACAGGAAAATAATCGCTCCCGCAGTGCCAAACTACGGGTGGCGGTGAAAAGAGAGACACCAGAATCGTCAAAGAAGTAGAGAGATAGAAGGGAAGCACCACATTTTACGATTTAAGTTATGGCAGTCAACACCGTACGTCCACAAGTGAATCGGCCCAAGGCAAACACCCTGCGGGAAGTGCCTCAGGTAGTAAAGCCACGTCCGGCCCGCCCGCCGCGCCACAAGGGCACCAGCTTGTTTGAGTTACTGGACCGCTACACCAAAGTAGATTGGTTCTTCGCCGAAGGCTTACCGGTTAGGTACTTGCCGAAGGTGCTTTTCCTGATGGGCGTGACCTTGTTCTACATTGGCAACACCCACTACGCAGACCGTACCCTCCGCCGGATTGACAAAACCAAAGTCGAGACCGAAGATCTTCGCGCCGACTACACCACGTTGAAGTCTGAGTACATGGAGGCGAGTAAGCAGTCTGAGGTGGCCCGCAACGTGGCCCCGCTTGGCCTGATGGAAAGTTCTACCCCTCCCATTCAAGTAGTTCTGAAGAAAGATGAATATTAAGAGGTCCATCGTTACGCGAGTACGGGTGGCCTTTTTGGCGATCTGTCTTTTCGCGTTCGCGATTATTTACAAAGTAGGGTACATTCAGTTCAAAGACGGTGACCGTTGGCGCGAAATTGCCAATGAGAAGCGGTTCCATTACCAGCCAGTATACGCCACCCGCGGAAATATCTACTCCAATGATGACCGCATCATGGCTACCTCTTTGCCATTTTACCGGGTAGCCTTTGACCCCACCATTTCCCCTGAGGATGTTTTCTCTAAGGGGATTGACTCTCTCGCTATTCACCTTTCCCGCTTTTACGGGGACCGTTCTCCAGAGTATTACAAGCGAAAAATCAAAAACGCACGCAGTGCCAAACGCAAGTACGTGCGTTTGAATGGCCGCCTTATTAATTACCAGGACAAGAAGATGATGGCTAAATGGCCAATTTTCAGAGCTGGTAAAAACAGGGGCGGGGTGATTTTTGAAAAACTTGACCGCCGCTTCCTGCCGTTTGGTTCGCTTGCGAAACGCACCATCGGGTTTATCAACGAAGACCGTAACGGCGCCGGGTTGGAGTTCTCCTTTAACCGCCACCTGGCTGGCAAAGATGGCGAAGCCCTTTATGAGCGTATGGCAGGCGGGAACAAGCCTATCAATGACGGAACCGAAGTAAAACCAATGCCCGGCTTTGACATCCAGACTACTATTGACATTAACCTGCAAGACGTTGCTGAGAACGCTCTAAACCGTGCGTTGACCATCAATGACGCTGCCCACGGATGCGTGATCTTGATGGAAGTAGGTACAGGTCATATCAAAGCCATCGCCAACTTGGGTCGCCAGAGCGAAGGCGTATACACTGAGGATTACAACTATGCAGTGGGTAACCAGGGTCGTACTGAGCCGGGTTCTACCTTTAAACTGGCCTCTATGATGGCGCTGCTGGAAGAAACTGACATGAGTCTCACCGACACGGTAGATACTGGCAACGGTTCCGAGCGCATTGGCGGAGCCGTGAAAACAGACACCCACGGAAACGGCAAGATCAGTTTACAGCAGGTTTTTGAAAAATCATCCAATATCGGGGTAGCCAAGCTGATTCAGCAGACCTTTGAAAGCAATCCGCAGAAGTACGTGGATTACCTGCACAAATTCGGCTTACACCAGCCCCTTGGGTTCCAGATGAACGGGGAGGCCGTGCCTTACATCAAATCACCAAAAGACCGTAGCTGGAGCCGTCCGTCGCTTTCTACTATGGCCATTGGCTATGAGCTGAAAATCTCTCCGTTGCAGACCCTGGCGTTTTACAATGCCGTGGCTAATAACGGGGTGAAAGTGCAGCCCATGATCGTGAAAAGCATCAAACGTGCCGATCAGATTCTGGAATCATATGAGACTAAGGTCCTGAACCCGAAGATCTGCTCAGATGAGACTATAGCGCAGTTGAAAGCCATGATGGAAGGCGTAGTGGAGAACGGAACGGCCAAAAACCTGAAAAGCGAAGACTACAAAGTAGCAGGTAAAACCGGAACCGCCCGGAAAGTAATCAACGGAAAATACACCCGTAAATACTCTACCTCCTTTGTGGGGTACTTCCCCGCTGACAGACCTAAGTACAGCTGTATTGTCATCATTGACAGCCCGCAGAAAAATGCACAATATGGTGGTGACGTGGCTGCCCCGGTATTCCGCGAACTAGCCGACAAGGCCTACGCGCAGGATTTAGCCATTCACGCCCCCATGGTGCGTCATCCAGCAGGAGTGCAGCCGAAAATACCAGTTTTGCACGCCGGAAACCAGGAGGAGTTGACCATCCTTTGCAACAAACTTGGCATTAGCGCTCACCCGTTGAGCCCAGAGGAAGATTGGGTGCGGGTAGACACCCAAAAACAATCCGTAGCCTTGAAACCAGTACCGGTGAAGATGGGGCAGGTGCCCGATGTCACCGACATGACCCTTAGAGACGCTCTTTACCTGTTAGGAAACCATGGCATCAAAGTACGGGCCATCGGACTAGGTCGGGTAGAGAGCCAGAGCATTCCGCCGGGACAACCTGTCACCAAAGGAACAACCATTACCATTACACTAACTAAACATGGCGCAACTAGAAAACCTGCTGCAGGTACTCCAGCCAACGCAATTGCTCGGGCCTACTAACCCCGAGCTTTCTGCGTTAACCATGGATTCTCGTCAGGCAGGGCCGGGCGTGGGTTTCTTTGCTATCCGGGGCACCCTCCGTGATGGGCATGACTTTATTGCCTCTGCGGTAGAGCAGGGCGTTTCAGCTGTGTTTTGCGAAGAATTGCCTCAAAACACCCCGGAGCACGTGACCTTTGTACAGGTACCAAATGCCGCCGAGGCGATGGGCCATATAGCGGCTGAGTTCTACGGAAACCCATCAAAGAAACTGAAATTGGTAGGGGTGACCGGTACTAATGGCAAAACCACCTGCGTCACGCTTTTACATAAACTTTACCGTGACCTTGGCTACAATGCCGGATTGTTGTCCACGGTGCAGAACCAGATAAACGAAACGGTAATTCCGGCGTCTCACACTACGCCAGACGCAATTACGCTGCAAAGCTTGTTGGCACAAATGGTGAAAGCTGGTTGTACCCACGCCTTCATGGAAGTGAGTTCCCATGCCCTGGTGCAGCACCGCGTAACTGGTGTACAGTTCACGGGAGCGGTGTTCACTAACATCACTCACGATCACCTGGACTACCACGGCACCTTTGACGAGTACATTCGGGCCAAAAAGCTGTTTTTTGATCATCTGACCAAAAAAGCCTTCGCCTTGGTGAACGCAGATGACAAGCGTGCCATGGTGATGCTGCAGAATACCAAAGCCACCAAATACACTTACGCCCTCCGCAAGGAAGCTGATTTCAAAGCCCGTTTGCTGGACAACTCCATTCAAGGCTTACAACTAGAGTTGGAAGGGCAAGAGGTATGGTTCCGCTTAATAGGCACCTTCAACGCTTATAATTTGCTGGCCGTGTACGGCGCTGCCACTTTGCTGGGTGAAGACAAGCAGGAAGTTCTGGCCAGTTTGTCTAACCTGACCTCGGCCGCTGGCCGCTTTGACTACGTGGTGTCTGCCGGACAAATCACCGGCATTGTAGATTACGCCCATACGCCAGATGCCTTAGAAAACGTGCTGCAAACCATTCAGCAGATCCGGAAGCCAGAGCAGAAGGTGATCACCATTGTGGGATGTGGCGGTAACCGTGATGCCGCCAAGCGTCCGGTTATGGCTGACATTGCTGCCAAAATGAGCGATCGTGTGATTTTAACATCAGATAACCCACGCGATGAAGATCCGCAAGAGATTCTAAACCAGATGCAAGCCGGGGTGAAACCCACGGATTTAAAGAAATCACTTTCAGTTGTAGACCGCAGGGAAGCCATCAAAACCGCGGTATTGTTAGCCGAAGCCGATGATATCATTCTGGTGGCGGGCAAAGGGCACGAAACTTACCAGGAGGTGAAAGGCGTTCGCTCTCCGTTTGATGACAAGCAGGTGCTGCAGGAATCGTTCGCGTTGCTTCAGAAATAAAAGCAAGACAGATAAACAGAACATGACCAAAGGAGTCGGGCAAGACCTTCCTTCTTTTGAAAATAAGAAAAGATGCTGTATTACCTTTTTGATTTTCTAGACAGGCAATTTGACTTCTACGGGGCGGGCGTGATGCGCTACATCTCGTTCAGGGCCGGATTGGCTGCGCTGGTGTCACTTTTGATAGCCATGATTTTCGGGGGACGCCTCATTAGGTTGCTACATCGCAAGCAAGTGGGAGAGACTATCCGTGATTTAGGTCTGGAAGGGCAGTTGGAGAAAAGAGGCACGCCAACCATGGGTGGTCTGATTATTCTGTTAGCCATTCTGTTACCCACGCTTCTTTTTGCCCGTTTGGATAACGTTTATATTTTGTTGATGTTGGTTTCTACCGTTTGGTTGGGTGCCATCGGGTTTCTGGATGACTACATCAAAGTATTCCGCAAGAACAAAGAAGGGTTAGCGGGAAAATTCAAGATTTTAGGCCAGATTGGCTTAGGTTTGATTGTGGGGTTGACTTTGTTCTTCTCTGAAGATGTGGTGGTTCGCCAATACATCACTTCAAAAGGACTAACTGCCATTGATTTTTCCAGCTCCTTCCAGGATGTCCGGAGAATGATTACCACCGTGCCTTTCACCAAAAACAATGAGCTGGACTATCATCATTTCTTCAGCTTTGCAAGCCCGTTGCTGGGGTCTTATGCCCGCTTCCTGTACATTCCATTGGTAATCATCATCATTACAGCCGTGTCTAACGGCGCCAACATTACCGACGGAATTGATGGTTTGGCCGCAGGAACTTCAGCCATCATTGGAACCACCCTGGCCGTTTTTGCCTGGGTATCTGGTAACTCAGTCTTCGCCGATTACTTTGACATCATGTACATTCCTAACACTGGTGAGCTGGTGATTTTCTGTACTGCCTTTGTAGGGGCCTGCGTGGGTTTCCTGTGGTACAACTCTTATCCGGCCCAGGTGTTCATGGGTGATACCGGTTCTCTGTCTATTGGCGGCATCATCGCTGTTTTGGCTTTGATTTTGAGAAAAGAGCTTTTAATCCCAATCCTGTGCGGCATCTTCCTGGTGGAGAACCTTTCAGTGATGCTGCAGGTGAGCTACTTCAAATACACCAAAAGAAAATATGGGGAGGGACGACGCATTTTCAAGATGTCGCCGCTGCACCACCACTATCAGAAGCTTGGTTACCACGAGTCCAAAATCGTGTCCCGCTTCTGGACAGTAGGCATCATGCTAGCCATTTTGACTTTGGTTACCTTGAAGTTGAGATAAGGTTATTTTAAGGTTCTTATTCAGAAAACAAGCACAAAACAAGATTTAATAAAAAAACGAATGCAAAAAATAGCCATACTAGGAGCAGGGGAGAGCGGCGTAGGAGCAGCCTTGTTGGCACAAACCAAGGGCTTTGACGTGTTCGTCTCAGACCGGGGTTCCATTACAGAAAAGTACAAGCAGCAACTAACTCAGGCGCAGATCCCTTTTGAGGAGGGGACGCACACGCTGGAGCAAATTTATGCGGCTGTGGAAATCATCAAAAGCCCAGGTATTCCAGACACGGCACCTGTAATTCAGGGCGCAGTGGAAAGAAGCATTCCTATCATTTCAGAGATTGAGTTTGCCGGGCGCTATGCCTCGGGCAAGTTCGTCTGCATCACTGGCACCAACGGCAAAACCACCACCACGTTGCTAACTTACCACTTGTTGAAAAGCGCAGGCTTAAAAGTGGCATTGGCCGGAAACGTGGGCGAAAGTCTGGCGGGAAAGGTGCTGGAGGGTTGCTATGACTACTACGTGGTAGAACTGAGCAGCTTCCAGTTAGATAATATGTACGGCTTCAAAGCCAATATTGGGATTCTGCTGAACATTACCCCAGACCACCTGGACCGCTACGAGTACCAGATGGAAAAGTACGCGGCTTCCAAGTTCCGCATTGCGCAAAACATGACGTCTGCCGAGTACTTCCTCTTCAACCAGGATGACGCTGAAATTCAGAAATACCGCGCTGCCCTTGAGGTGTTAGGAACGCTGGTGTCTTTCGGGTTGAAAGAAGCAGAAGGATTGGCTATTCAATACCAAGGTCAGACGGTTCAAGCCTCTTTTAACCAAATCAGCGCTAAAGTAGATACTTCCAATTCGCCTTTGATTGGGCAGCATAACCAATACAATACCATGGCCGCCGTTGGGGCTGCACTGCTGGTGGGGATTGCGCCTAATCAGATTGAAGAAGCTTTAGGAACCTTTCAGAATGCCGAGCACCGGTTACAGCCGGTGGGCCAGGTAGACGGCATTCGGTTCATCAATGATTCCAAAGCCACCAACGTGGAAGCGGTTTGGTACGCGCTAGACGGAATTCAGGAGCCTATTGTGTGGGTAGTGGGCGGAAAAGACAAAGGAAACGACTATTCTACGCTGCTGCCGTTGGTGCAGGAGAAAGTGAAAGCTATTGTGTGCCTTGGGGCAGACAATAGTAAGCTTTTTGAATTCTTTTCCCAAACCGGCCTTAAAATGGTAGAAACACAGGACGTGCAGGAAGCTGTGCAACTGTCCAAAGACTTTGCCGAGGCAGGAGATGTGGTGTTGCTTTCTCCGGCCTGTGCCAGCTTTGACCTTTTCAATAATTACGAACACAGGGGCCGTGCTTTTGCCGAGGCAGTGGCTGCCCTTAATTCTACTTTAGCATGACACCTATCAAAAACTGGCTTCGCGACAACTTAAAAGGCGACCCTATTTTGTGGGGAATCGTCTTGTCTTTCGGGCTTATCAGTATAGCCGTGGTATATTCCGCCACGGGTACCCTGGCCTACAAAAAAATGGGCGGCAACACAGAGTACTACCTGTTCAAACACTCCAGTTTGATCTTCATCGGGTTGGCGTTTGTGTGGTTGGCGCACAAAATCAATTACCGCTACTACGCCAAACTGAGCTTGTTGGCCCTGATTTTCTCTGTGCCGTTGCTCATCTACACGTACCTGAAGGGTTCAAATATCAACGAAGCCTCCCGTTGGTTAACCATTCCCATCATCAACCAAACGTTCCAGCCTTCGGATTTGGCGAAACTAGCCTTGATCTCTTATCTGGCCAGCATCCTGAGTAAACGCCAGATGAACATTGAATCAAAGCAAACGTTGATTCCGCTGTTTTTGTGGAGCGGTACCATATGCGGTTTGATTGCGATGAGTAATATCTCTACCGGTTTGCTTCTGTTTTTGACCTGTATTCTATTGATGTTCATCGGGCGGGTGCCAATGAAACCTATCATGACCATGATTGTGGTGGGTGCGGTGTTCGGGACCATTGCCTTGACCTTGGGGCAACGAATGCAGACGGCGATCAGCCGGATTGAGAACTTCATGGACGAGGAGCAGACGGTTTTCCAATTGGAGCAGTCCTACATCGCCATTGCTACGGGCGGGGTTTTAGGAAAAGGCCCCGGAAACTCAGACCAGCGCAACGTGTTGCCTCACCCTTATTCCGACTTTATCTACGCGATCATCATTGAGGAATACGGCATGGTAGGAGGCGCTGTCATCCTGTTTCTGTACCTGGCTTTCCTGTACCGGGGCATGATGGCGGTGACCAACAGTTTGGGAGCTTTCGGCGGATTACTTTCAGCAGGCATCAGTTTTAGTTTGGTCATCCAGGCCATGGTTAACATGGGCGTAGCCGTAGGTTTAGGCCCTATTACTGGTCTGCCGTTGCCGCTACTGAGTATGGGCGGTACCTCCCTGATCTTTACCGGTATTTCCATCGGGATTATTTTGAGTGTAAGCCGCAGCGAGCACGAAGCGAAAACTGCTTCTGCGCCCATGGCTAACAAACCTGCTAATGTTTTGACGCATGCCTGAGAAACAGTATAGATTTATCATCAGCGGCGGGGGCACGGGTGGACATATCTATCCGGCAGTAGCTATTGCAAACGAGATCAAGCGACTTCACCCGTCTGCTGAAATTTTGTTTGTGGGCGCCATGGGCCGCATGGAGATGACGCGGGTGCCGGAGGCAGGGTATAAAATTATTGGGTTATGGATCAGTGGGTTGCAACGCCGCCTGACCATGGACAACTTGTCGTTTCCGTTGAAGGTGATTTCCAGCGTTCGGAAATCGTACAAGATCATCAAAGATTTTAAGCCCGATGCTGTGGTGGGCGTGGGTGGTTATGCCAGCGGGCCATTGCTGTACGCAGCCACTAAGCTTGGGATTCCGTCTCTTATCCAGGAGCAGAATTCCCACGCGGGCATTACCAATAAGCTGTTGGCTAACAAAGTAGACAAAGTCTGCGTGGCCTATGACAGTATGTACAAGTATTTCCCCAGCGCCAAACTCGTGCTCACCGGTAACCCGGTGCGCCGTGACATCACTGAGTTGGAAGGAAAACGCACCGAAGCCATGCAGTTCTTCGGCCTGAACCCTGACCGGTTGACCTTTTTGGTGATCGGCGGAAGTTTAGGTGCGCGCACTCTAAACCAAAGCACCGAACAGGCGCTGCAAAAAATTCAGGCAGCAGGGTACAACCTTATCTGGCAAACCGGCAAGCTGTTTTTTCCAACGGCTGAAGCAGCAGTGAAAGGTTATCCCGCAGACCAGATCAAAGCCTCTGATTTTATCAAGCGGATGGATTTAGCCTATGCTGCCGCCGATGTGGTGGTTTCCAGGGCCGGGGCGCTTTCCATTTCAGAGCTGTGCCTGGCGAAGAAACCATCTATTCTGGTGCCTTCCCCCAACGTAGCCGAGGATCATCAAACCAAAAATGCAATGGCTTTGGTGCAGAAAGATGCGGCCGTGCTGGTCAAAGACGTGGAGGCATCAGAAAGACTTTGGGGTACTGCTTTTGATCTGGCCAAAAATCCGGCTCGTCAGCAAACCTTGCGGGAGAACATTGCCCAACTAGGAAAGCCACAGGCAGCTGAGGCCATTGTTCAGGAACTTCTAAAGCTAGTCAAATGAACCTGCACCAATTCCGCCATATCTATTTCCTTGGCATTGGGGGCATTGGCATGAGCGCCCTGGCCCGCTGGTTTTTGGCCAAAGGATTCGCGGTGGCCGGTTATGACAAGACCCCAACCCCTTTAACCCGGAAATTGGAAGAGGAGGGAGCCGTCATCCACTTTGATGATGACGTGAATTTGATTCCGGCTCCTTTTAGAGAAAACAAGGCCCAAACGTTAGTGATTCTGACACCGGCGGTGCCTGCAAACCATACAGAACGGCAGTATCTGGTGGAGGAGGGTTTCACCATCATGAAACGCTCACAAGTACTGGGGCTTTTAACTCAAGATCAATATTTGGTGGCGGTGGCCGGTACCCACGGGAAAACCACTACCTCCAGCATGGTCGCCCACTTGTTACACCACGCCGGAGTTTCCACTTCTGCCTTTTTAGGGGGCATTTCCACCGATTTGGGTTCAAACCTGTTGTTGCCGCACCAAGAGGAAGAGCGCGCTTTGGCCGTGGTGGAAGCTGACGAGTACGACCGTTCGTTCCTGACGCTGCACCCAGATATTGCCATTGTCACCTCCACCGATCCTGATCACTTGGATATTTATGGCGAAAAGGAAGCGTTGATAGAGTCTTTCCGGCAGTTTGTGCGACAAATCAAACCTAACGGGTATTTACTGCTGAACCATACCGCAGATCTAAGCCTGGCGGAGGCAGTAAATTCTTCTGTAACGGTAATTAGGTATGGGCTTGAGAATGAGGAACTAGCCGCTGATGGCGTGCAAATAGCCGAAGGAGCCATGGAATTTTCGGCCAAAGGGCGGAACTTACTGCTGCCTCCAACTGCTTTGCAGGTGCCCGGTTTTCATAACGTGGAGAACGCTTTGGCAGCTGCCCAGGCGGTTTCTCTGTTAGGGGTTCCAACTGAAAAAATCAGTTCTGGAATTTCGGAATACACGGGTGTAAAAAGACGGTTCGAAAAGGTTTATGCATCTGAAAAAAGAGTATATTTAGATGATTATGCTCACCATCCCAGAGAGATAGAAGCATTCCTTCATTCGGTAAGGGCGCTGTATCCGGAGCAGAGGCTGAGAGTGATTTTTCAACCGCACTTATTTACTCGCACCCGCGACTTTTTAGATGGATTTGCCCGAAGCCTGAGCCTCGCAGATGAGGTATGGCTATTGGAAATATATCCGGCACGGGAATTGCCAATTCCCGGTATAACATCGGCTCTGCTGTTTGAAAAACTAACCGCAGACAAGCTTCTTTTGACAAAGAAAGAAGCTCTGGAGTTATTGAATAAAAATTTGGATTATAAAGTGTTGGCTACTATAGGTGCCGGTGATATAGATACCTTAGTGCCAGAGATTAAAAAAATATTGGAGGAAAAGGACCATGTATTGGAATAGAAAGGTCAAAGCGCTTCTATTTGCGGTATTTTGCATGGGGGGATTTGTTTTTTTGGCAGGTTTTTCTAAGGCTAAACAAGAAGAGAAAATATGTAAAAAAGTTAATATTAAAATTGATAATGAGTATAACAATTACTTTCTTAGTGAATCGGAAGTAATGGCGCTGCTGACCCGAAACGGACGTCAGCCGCTCACCGGAATGAAAAAAGAGGAGATTGACTTAAAGCGGCTGGAAATGCGAATAAAATCGCATAAATTTGTAAGGCAAGCTGAGGTCTCTCGAGATCTGGAAGGGAATATAAATGTTACAATACAACAGAACCGGCCTATAGCCCGGCTTCTGAGCACTGAGAAGGACGTGTATTTAGACGAAGAAGGAAACCAACTGCCTTTGTCTGCCCTGTACACGGCCCATGTCATCCCCGTGACATCCTCAATTGTGACTTCGCCCAAGTCCGGTTCTTTTTTTCAAGACTCAGTGGGCACCGCATATTTGTCTCTGCTACGGTTTATAGAAAAAGACCCGTTTTGGAACGCCCAGTTGGCCCACATGGACATTGACCAGAAGGGCAGGGTAAGTTTCCTGACGCAGGTGGGAGACCAGCACATTGAATTTGGGAAACCGGTTCATGTGGAGGAGAAGTTTAAAAAGCTTTTTATCTTCTACAAAGAAGTAATGCCAGTAGTGGGCTGGGACAAGTACAGCCGCTTAAATGTAGAATACAGGGATCAGATTATTTGTGAATAGATAACAACATGACGCAGAACGACAAAATAGTTGTAGGCTTAGACATTGGAACAACCAAAATTTGCGCGCTGGTAGGTAGAAAGAATGAGTATGGCAAGCTAGAGATCCTTGGCTTGGGCAAAGCAGTATCTGAGGGGGTAGTGCGAGGCATGGTGAGCAACATAGACAAAACTGTTGAAGCCATCCGGAAAGCAATTAGACAGGCAGAAGAGCAATCTGGCATTGACATCAAAGTAGTGAATGTTGGGATTGCTGGGCAGCATATCAAAAGCCTGCAACACAACGGTAGTATTACCCGCACGTCTCTGGACAGCGAGATTACTGTTGAAGACGTGAACCGTCTTACCAATGACATGTACCGTTTGGTGACCCCACCAGGAAGTGAGATCATCCACGTAATGCCACAGGACTACAAAGTGGACTACGAAGATGGGATCATGGACCCGGTAGGTATGACCGGTGTACGTCTGGAGGGCAACTTCCACATCATCACGGCTCAGTCAAATGCGGTAAACAATATCACAAAGTGCATCACCCGTGCTGGTCTTGAAATTGACCAGCTTATACTGGAGCCATTGGCATCTTGCATGTCTGTGTTGAGCGAAGAAGAGCGTGAAGCCGGTGTTGCCCTGATTGACATTGGAGGTGGTACGACAGATCTGGCTATCTTCAAAGACAATATCATCCGTCACACAGCGGTTCTTCCTTTTGGAGGTAATATTATTACTTCTGATATTAAGCAAGGCTGCATGGTCATGCAGAACCAGGCAGAGCAACTGAAGGTGCGGTTTGGGAAAGCGATTGCAGACGAAGCTTCTGATAATGAGATTGTTTCCATCCCAGGCCTGCGTGACAGAACTCCTAAAGAAATCTCCTTGAAAAACCTTGCTTTCATAATAGAAGCAAGAATGGAGGAAATTGTTGAACTCGTTTACTCAGAAATTGTTAGAAGCGGGTATGCCAATCAACTGGCGGCTGGCGTTGTGATTACCGGAGGCGGTGCACAACTGCAGAATTTGGTGCAATTAGTAGAGTATTTGACAGGCCTTGATGCCCGTATCGGTTATCCGAATGAGCATTTGGGAAAAAGCAAAATAGACTCTGTTAAAAGCCCCATGTTTGCGACAACCGTTGGTTTGGTTTTAGCTGGCTACCAGGCACTGGATGAGCGTGTAAACCGCTATACAGAAATGACAAATACCCCAGAGAACCGGGTGGTAAATGAAGTTAAACCAGTGCAGAAATCCAGCGGTGGCGGCGGAAGTGACTTCTTCAAGAAGATCTTTGAACGCACCAAAGGCATGCTGATCGATGATTTTGACGATAAGCAACAGAACTATTAACGCGTAATTTCAGGAGAGATAACATGAGTTTTTCATCGTATAAGTTTGATGTACCATCACACTCCAAATCCATCATCAAGGTAATTGGTGTTGGCGGGGGAGGAAGCAATGCCGTGAACCACATGTTCAACCAAGGCATCAAAGACGTGGAGTTTGTGGTGTGCAATACCGATGAACAGGCGTTGAAAAGCAGCAGTGTGCCAAACAAACTCCAGATTGGAACTACCCTGACCGAAGGTCTGGGGGCAGGGGCCAACCCGGAGCGTGGCAAGCAGGCTGCCTTGGAAAGCAAAGAAGAGATAAGAGAACTGCTGGGAGCCCATACTAAAATGGTCTTTATCACGGCGGGTATGGGTGGAGGTACCGGAACCGGTGCTGCCCCAGTCATAGCCAAAGTGGCAAAGGAGATGGATATCCTAACAGTTGGTATTGTTACAGCTCCCTTTGCCTTTGAAGGACGTAAGAAACGTACCGCCGCTGATAACGGAATTAAGGAACTCAGCGATAACTGCGATACTGTTCTTGTTATCTTGAATGATAAACTGCGCGAAATGTTTGGAAACCTGCCTATCAGGGCTGCGTTTGCCAAAGCAGATAACGTCCTAACTACTGCTGCCAAAAGTATCGCTGAGATCATCACCGTGACCTCTGAAGTGAACGTGGACTTTGAGGATGTTAAAACAGTGATGAAAGACTCTGGCGCCGCGGTAATGGGTTCTGCTATTACAGAAGGCGAGAATCGTGCCCTGCGTGCTGCTGAGGAATCTCTTTCCTCCCCATTGCTGAACAATACAGACATCCATGGTGCTCAGAAAATCCTTCTTTCTATTATGTCTGGTGACCAGGCTGAGTTGGAAATGGATGAATTGACTGAGATCACAGACTACATCCAGGAGAAAGCCGGCGATGATTCTGAGGTAATCTTTGGTCATGGCATTGATTCTTCTTTGGGTGCCAGCATAAGGGTAACGGTAATTGCAACTGGTTTCGCCCGTGAAATCGAAAGCCTTCCAGCACCAAAAAAGTCTTTTGAGGCAGCAGCACCAATTGGAGCTACTGCGCCTCAGGCAGTAACTGAAGAAGTTATTGAACCAGTTGCTCCCGTAGTGTCTACCACTTATTCGGTAACGCCACCAGCCTCAGCTACACAATTAGTAGCCAATGAGCCGGTTCGTAAACCAGCACCAGTGGCAGAGAATACAAACCGGATCGTTTTTGATCTAGATGCTGATAGCGGATTAGTTTCTCCTGGCTATGAAGAAGAGGTAGTCATTCCTGAACCAATTCAGGAGATCAGAGACCCTCAACCTAGCAGAATGGACGAACGCCGTGAGCGTCTCAGAAGATTGAGTGCAGATGCTTATTCAGATGCCTCCATCAAAGAGAAACTGGAAGTCCCTGCTTATTTACGCAGAAATGTACAGCTTGAGAATGTAGCCCCGTCTGCAGAGCAGAAGATATCAAGATTCAATCTGAATGATGACAATGAATTATTAGGAGACAATCGTTTCTTACATGATAATGTAGACTAGTTTTAGTCCCTTATTCAAAAAAGAAGCCCGAAAACGAGAACGTTTTCGGGCTTCTTTTTTATGTTACGTTGAGGCTGGAATCTTAGAACAGGAGAAACTCCGTGATTTGCTCCTCCAAAAGCTGCTTATACAAGGGGTTTGTGAATTGGCCTTCCTGTAAGTGCTTGTGGATGTAGGGGAACCGTGGCTTCTGGGCTAACACATGCAGCCCGCAATAATGAAGAACATCTGTCAGGTGACTTAACGCAATGTTGCCGCCCTGACTACCCGTTGAAAGCCCTACCAAGGCTCCTTTCTTCCTCCGGAGTGCCTCCGGGTATTCCAAACCATCTATGAAGGCTTTCAACACTCCCGGGTAGGAGCAATTATATTCAGGCACTATAAAGACTATTTTCTGAACCTCTGCTACTCGTGTTCTAAGATCTAGAAAAGCCTGAGAATACAACTCACTTGCATAAAGGGTAGGGGAGGCAAAATCAAGGGGAAGGTCCTGCAGGTCAAGAATTTCTGAGGATTGTCCCTTAGCAGAGAGCAGCTCCTGATAAAGCTTTGCAATTTGGAGGGTGATGGAATTAGGACGGTTAGTGCCCGATATTATGAGGATCATCAGGGTGTAGTTAGCTTAGGGAATGGGGTATAGGTGCTAATTTACTGTAAAATATTCCTTGCAGCTAAAAAGCTTTCTCGGGGGCACCATTCTGTTTTAACACTTTTTTGTCAAAATAGGGTAAAAACAAAAGGCGAAGCTTCTCAATTGAAAAGCTTCGCCTTTGATGAAAACTCACTATAAATTAAACGTTCTCTGAGGTAAAAGAGGCGTTGATGTACTCACGGTTCAGCATGGCGATGTTCTCCAAAGAGATGCCCACCGGACACTCTGCCGCACAAGAACCAATGTTGGTACAAGCACCAAAGCCTTCTTTGTCCATTTGAGCTACCATGTTCTCCACGCGTGTTTTACGCTCTACCTTACCTTGTGGCAGTAACGCCAACTGAGATACCTTAGCAGAAGTAAAGAGCATGGCAGAACCGTTTTTACAAGCCGCCACACACGCCCCGCATTGAATACAAGTTGCCGCATCAAACGCTTTATCAGCGATGGATTTAGGAATCGGAATTTCATTTGCGTCTGGCACACCACCTGTGTTCACAGAGATGTAACCACCAGCCTGCTGAATTCTATCCAGGGCAGAACGGTCGGTGCAAAGATCTTTTAATACCGGGAACGGACCTGCTCTCCAAGGCTCAATAGTAATAGTATCACCGTCAGAGAACTTGCGCATATGCAACTGACAAGTAGTTGTACCACGCTCAGGACCGTGAGCCCGACCATTGATGTACAAGCTGCACATTCCGCAGATACCTTCACGACAGTCATGGTCAAACGCAACCGGATCAATGCCTTTCAGGAGCAAATCCTCATTCAGCACGTCCATCATCTCCAGGAAGGACATTTCCGGGGAGATATCTTTTATTTGATATGTTTCCAGCTTACCAGCTGATTGAAAGTTTTTTTGTCTCCAAACTTTCAGCGTCAGGTTCATTGGTTTGCTGTTTGGATTATTACCAGCCATTTCTTTCTAATTAAGAATTAAGAATGTTGAATCAGGCAAAAGGAAGTAAGTGCTTTTCTATGAAAACAAATCTTTTCAGCTACTCATTCCAGATGGCTAATTCTTAATTATTCATTACTTATAGCTTCTTTGCGTCAACTTCACGTTCTCAAACTTCAGCTCTTCTTTGTGCAGCACCGGCTCTTGGTTAGGCCCGGTGTACTCCCACGCAGCTACGTAAGTGTAGTTTTCATCGTCACGAAGAGCTTCGTTTTCTGGGGTCTGGTATTCCTCACGGAAGTGACCGCCACAAGACTCATTGCGGTTCAAGGCGTCTTCTACCATCAGTTCCCCTAGTTCAATGAAGTCAGCCACACGGCCGGCTTTCTCTAAGGTGATGTTAAGTTCCTCGTTGACTCCCAAGATCTTCACATCTCTCCAAAACTCGTCTTTTAACTTTCTGATTTCCTGTTTGGCGTATTGAAGGCCTTCGGCGTTACGGGCCATGCCGCAGTAATCCCACATGAGTAAACCTAAGGCTTTGTGGAAATCATCTACCGTTCTGGTTCCGTTGATGCTTAACAAGCGGTTCACATCGGCCTGAACTTTCGCTTCCGCCTCTTTGAACGCCGGGTGAGTGGTTTCAATTCTGGTAGTTGGGTTCTGTGCCAGGTAATCACCAATAGTGTAAGGAATCACGAAGTACCCATCGGCCAGACCTTGCATCAGGGCAGAAGCACCCAAGCGGTTAGCGCCGTGGTCTGAGAAGTTACACTCACCAGTCGCATACAGACCTGGAATGGTGGTCATCAGATTGTAATCTACCCAAAGGCCACCCATGGTGTAGTGCACCGCAGGGTAAATTCGCATGGGCTGCTCATACGGGTTTTCACCAGTGATTTTGGCGTACATCTCAAAGAGGTTACCATATTTTTGGCTAATGCTATTTAGACCGTCGCGTTTAATTGCATCTGCGAAGTCAAGGTACACGGCCAGTTTGGTGGTTCCTACGCCACGTCCTTCGTCACAAGCCAATTTGGCGTTACGGGAAGCTACGTCACGAGGTACCAGGTTACCAAAAGAAGGGTATTTACGCTCTAAGAAGTAATCGCGTTCGTCTTCCGGAATTTGGTCAGCAGGACGGTTATCTCCTACCGCTTTAGGTACCCAAACACGACCATCGTTCCGAAGGGACTCAGACATCAGCGTCAGCTTAGACTGATATCCACCCGATACTGGAATACAGGTTGGGTGAATCTGGGTAAAGCAAGGATTCGCAAACAAAGCACCTTTCTTGTGGGCTCTCCAGATAGCTGTGGTGTTAGATCCCATGGCATTGGTAGAAAGGAAGAACACGTTGCCATAACCACCAGTGGCCAAAATCACCGCATGAGCGCTGTGAGATTCAATCTTACCAGTGATCAGGTGACGGGTCACAATACCACGGGCTTTGCCGTCTACCATTACCAAGTCCAGCATCTCAGTACGTGGATACATCTTCACTTTACCGTAGGCAATCTGACGGTTCAAGGCAGAGTAGGCACCCAATAACAGCTGCTGGCCGGTTTGGCCCCGGGCGTAGAATGTCCGGCTTACCTGCGCACCCCCAAAGGAGCGGTTTGCGAGCAATCCACCGTACTCACGGGCGAAAGGAACCCCTTGCGCCACGCACTGGTCAATGATGTTCACGCTTACCTGAGCCAAACGGTACACGTTGGCTTCACGAGCGCGGTAGTCACCACCTTTGATAGTATCATAGAACAAACGGTACACACTGTCACCGTCATTCTGGTAGTTTTTAGCAGCGTTGATACCACCCTGAGCAGCGATAGAGTGGGCACGACGCGGGCTGTCCTGATAGCAGAATGCCTTCACATTGTAGCCAAGCTCGGCTAAGGTAGCAGCGGCAGAAGCTCCGGCCAGGCCGGTTCCTACCACAATCACATCGTATTTACGCTTGTTAGCCGGGTTTACCAGCTTTACATTGAATTTATGCTTGTCCCATTTCTCGGCCAATGGCCCTTCGGGAATCTTTGAATCTAGAATCATACAGATATGCTTAACTCAAAATAACGTCTTTAATGAAAAAGTAGAGGGGCATGGCTGCAAATCCGGCTGGCACAATAAAGGAGAAGAATGCGCCAAACTTCTGAATTGCAGGAGTGTACTTTTTGTGGTTCAGCCCCAAAGTGTGGAATGCGCTGGAGAAGCCATGGTACAAATGCAGACCTAAGGCTATCTGTGCTACCACGTAGATCAACACATACCACCACAGGTGGAATGACTGTACTACCACAGAATACAAATCATCATAGCCCGTGCCTTCAATATCAATCATGTTAGGCTCGCCAAAACGGGCACGCCAGAAGAAATTGTAGAGGTGAATAATCAGGAACAACAGAATCACGGTGCCCAAAAGCCCCATGCTGCGGGAAGACCAGTTGCTGTTGTCTTGCGGACGGTTGTAGGCGTAAGGCACCTTTCTTACGCTGTTGTTCTTGCGGTTTAGGTAAAGGCTTTGGTAGATGTGAAACACAAAGCCCAGCACCAGCACAATCTCCATGGTTCGGATGATAGGGTTGGTAGCCATAAAGTGGGAGTAAATATTGAAGGCCGCGCCTCCATCACTTTTGAACAGCTGAAGATTGCCTACCAGGTGGACCACCAAAAAAGAGCAGAGAAACAAACCAGTCACGGCCACGACCAATTTCCGGCCTATACTACTGGAAAACGTTTTAGAAAACCAACTCATTTTGTTGTGTTAAGGTTGATAAATAAGGTGTGTAAAGGAATGGTTAAATCTTTTCAAAGGTACATGCCGCGGCCTTGTCAAGCAATTGAAGTATCAATTTTGATTGATTCTAAATTAATTTCTACCAAGTGTCCTTTCTCCACAGATGACTTCCTGATTTTGAGCAGTTTCCTGAAAAGTAGCTTTAAAACACCAAATGATTCGTAAATTACAACAGTGTGCAGGGTTATTCGTTATATCCCTGAATCTATATGAAAATAACCATGGTACAACAGAATTGTTAGAATACTCCATGGGCTATCTCTAGAATCTTCTATCTTTATTTTTGCATGCAAAACGCTACTATATGCCTCTAATTTTACAGAAAGTGAGAGCCTTACTGTTTTTGTTGAGTGGGCTGTTTCTTTTTTCATTTGTCTCTTTGCAAGATGCGCAGGCAACTCACTTGCGGGCAGGAAACATCTACATCAAGAGTGATACAACCGCTGGAAGAAACCCTCTTCGGTTTTTCTTCACCTTAGAAACCTATAGTGTGGCGCCACCGCCGTTTGAAGATCTGGAGGCTACGCTTTATTTTGGAGACTGCACCAGCCAGCGCGTACCTAGAGAATCCAGAACGATCATTGGCGGAAACCAGAATGGGACCTTCCTGAATATCTACCGGTTTGAGCACATCTACTCGGGGCCAGGCACTTTTACCGTGACCTTTGTGGGGGAAAACCGGAATGGCGGGGTAGTCAATATCTCTTCTTCCGTACAGCAGACTTTCTTCCTGCAGAGTACTCTCACCGTGGATCCTTTCCTGGGCATTAACAGATCACCTGTTTTGCAATATGATCCTGTAGACGTAGCCGTTCGAAATCAGATTTACATCCACAACCCGGGAGGGTATGACCCTGATGGTGACAGCCTTTCTTACAAAATGCTGGAACCAAGAGTTTTCAATGCCAATGATGCCTGTGGTAACCCCACTGGTAGAACTGCTCCAGGCTACAGAGGATTAGAGAACTTTCTAGGTAGAGAAGATAGGTTGAATAATAGGCCAGTAGGTTTGACGCTAGACCGCAATACGGGCCAGTTAACCTGGAACACCCCAGGAGTGCTGGGGGAATTTAATATAGCGTTTGTGGTGGAGGAGTGGCGCAATGGCCGCTTGATTGGCCAGGTAATAAGAGACATGCAGATTTTTGTGCGCGAAGACCCTAACCGTCCTCCAGTACTAACGATTCCTAAAGACACGTGTATTGTGGCTGGTACGCTGCTGAGGGTAACCATAAAGGCTACAGATCCGGACCGGGACCCTGTAGAAATTACCGCCGTAGGAAGTATGTTGCCGCCGGCTACCTTCCCCAGACTTACTGACACCACACACCTATTTAACTGGCAAACCAGTTGTACCGATGTGCAGAAAACACCCTACCAGGTTGTCTTCAGGGCCGCAGACAGGCCCCCAAGTGGCAGGATAAGTTTAGTTGACTTGCAGCCCTGGCGAATTACGGTTGTGGGGCCGCCGCCTGTTTTGGTGAGCGCGGTACCGCAGTCCAGTAGCAGTATCAGGCTTACCTGGAATAACTACGTCTGTCCCAATGCCTCCGTCATGTACATCTACCGGCGCGAAGGGCAATCCAACTTTGTGCCCGGTCCTTGTGAAACGGGCATCCCAGCCAGAGCCGGATATACCTTGGTGGGGCAAGTGAGTGCCGGTGTTACTACCTTTCTGGATAATAACAATGGGCAGGGCCTGGAGCGGAACAAAACCTATTGCTACCGGATCTATGCTGATTACCCGCAGCCAAAAGGTGGTAGCAGTATAGCCTCCAATGAGGTTTGTGCTACGCTTGAGTCTATTTCCCTTACCAAAGTAAGTGTGACTGAAACCAGTACCACTACCGGCAAAATACGGGTAGAATGGAGCAAGCCAAGACCAGCAGTTCTGGCGCAGTTCACGGCACCTTATTCTTACCGTTTATTGCGAGCCTTAGGACAAGGTCGTGGTGCAACTGCCGCTTTTGCTCCGGTTGCCGGGTATACCTTCACAGGTATCAACGATACGGTATTCACAGATAACAATCTTAATACCCAGGACACTTCTTACACGTACCGGATAGAATTCTATCAATCTGGTAACACTGGGTCTCCCACTATTCTGGTAGATTCATCTTCAGCTTCCAGTGTGCGGCTGAGGGGCAGGGCCAACGGTACTACCATGGAGTTAAACTGGACGTATAATGTGCCCTGGAATAACGCCAGCACGGCTGCCCGTCCGCTTTACCACGTGATCTTTCTTGATTCTGTAGGCAACCGGAACTTTGTGCGCTATGATAGTGTGCAGGCAACCGCCACCTCCGGAACCTACAGCAAAGTAATCCCTCTGGTACCAGGGAAGCAATATTGTGCCTATGTGCAGACCAGGGGAACCTTTAACAACCCTTTCCTGCCTGATCCTATCATAAACAATAGTCAGGAGATTTGCCTCACCAGGCTTTGTATCCCGATTCTGGAGATTGACCCAATCGTGTGCGATGAGAACTTCGTGCCGGATGGACCTCCGTTCACCAATAGATTGCGATGGAGTTTGCCGCCCGGCTGTGACCCAAGGGCAATTGACTACTTTACTTTGTACTTCCGGGAAACAGAAGAAGGGGAGATGGTGAAAATAGCCACGGTAGACAATACCGGTCAAGCTATTTACGAATACCTGCACCGAGACCTGCTTTCCTATGCCGGTTGTTATGTAGTGACGGCCACTGATTTCTCAGGCGTAGAAGGGGAGCAAAGCAATGTGGTTTGTAAAGACAATTGCATTGTTTTCTCACTACCTAACATCTTCACGCCAAACGGTGACAACAAAAACGATGTCTTCACCCCTAAACAAGGAGCTACCTTTATAAGAAAAGCTACCCTTAAAGTATATAACCGTTGGGGTAATAAGGTCTTTGAAGGCAGCGGTGACCCAGCCTTGAATTGGCGAGGAGTGGATGACAACGGTAAAGCTCTTTCAGAAGCCACTTATTTCTACCACGTAGAAGTAGAGTTCTACGGCTTGAAACCTGATGTAAGAACATTCAAAGGCTGGGTGGAGATAGTAAGATAAACCTATTCAGTTTGCAATAATCTTTAAAATGGTGCCTGTTTTCAGAAATAGGCACCATTCTTTTTTCTGGACCTCACCATTACAGGTTTTATTTTAAAGCATTGTACCTGCTAGAAATAGATAAAGATCAATAAACAGGTTGCTTTGCATTGGATAGTAAGGGTAAATAATCTTTATTCCATTTGGTGCCGGACACTACAGGATAGTTTAAAAGATACTACCCAGTAGTTTTAATCTTGAATCATCCTAGCGGTACAGCCTTGATTACTACCCATCAAGCATATATTCTGAAATTCCATGGATAGACGCAACTTCTTAAGACTAAGTACTATTTCGCCACTGTTGTTTTCTACCGTAGGCCAGTTAGTACAGGCAGGAATCCCGTATTCAGCAGAAAAAGAGACCGCCTCAGAATTTAGTAAGAGGTTGAAGCCAGTTGGAAGGATCTTGGAAACAGAAGGGTACTACGTGTGGGGTACCAGCCCAATAGTTGGACCAGACGGCAAAGTGCATGTGTTTTATTCCAGGTGGAAAGCTGACAAAGGAATGGGGGGCTGGATAAACCGATCAGAGATAGCCCATGCCGTTGCCAATACTCCTGATTCTGCCTTTGAATTGGTATCCACAGTGCTTGCGCCACGGGGAGAGGGCTTTTGGGACGGCACCACTTGCCATAATCCGCACATTAAGTTTGTAGATGGTAGATATTGCTTGTTTTACATGGGCAACTCCAATGGGAAGACTGATACCAAACGTATAGGCCTGGCAACCGCTGACTCACTATATGGCCCTTGGAAAAGACCCGATAAACCATTGTTGGAGGCGGGGAAAACCGGTGCCTGGGATGATCATTGCACCACCAACCCAGCTTTTCTCGAGCATTCCAGCGGCAAGTATTGGCTCTATTACAAGTCGTGGAATACCCATGAATACGAGAACTACACAGATCCTAAGATAAGGGGCAACCGCAAGTACGGATTAGCCATTTCAAACGCTTTAGAGGGGCCTTATAAGCGGTACAAGGGCAATCCTATTCTTGATTACTCTTCCCGCGGAAACAACATACAAGCTGAAGACGGGCACGTGTGGTACGAAGGGGGCAAGTATAAAATGCTGATGCGCGACATGGGCATTTTCAACCACCAGTACGGATTGTATGTAGAATCTAAGAACGGTATCAACTGGGGTGAGCCAAAAGTTGCTTATTACAATACAGATCATTATTTCAGCCAGCCACCAGCTCCAAAGCATTTATCTAAATACGGCAGGTTTGAGAGACCACAACTCCTGTTTCAGAATGGCCGTCCTACTCACTTGTTTGTGGCCTCGCAAGGTGGAAAATACATGACGTCAAGTCCTTTCGTTTTCCAGATCAATCCAGTAAGTGCCCCGCTTAAGGGGAGAAGCTAAATAGCCAGCCTCTTTGTTTAACAGCTGCTAACCCCAGGATTTAAGCATCTATACCTTTTTTTTTTGATTGTGACCTCTTTTCTGAAAAAGCTAGCAGATAGAGGAAATTTGTTGAGCAAAGGAGAATGTAGTTCGCACAAAGCATCAAATACAACTGGTTACCGAAAGTAAATAGCAATAAATGAATTTATTCTTACCTAAGGCCATGTGGGCTAACGCCACAACTCAAACCTTTATAGCAGCAGTTATAGCTTGCCTTTTCAGTTGTAGCGCCTCGGATACTACCACCAGTGCCAGCAGCGGTTCTGGTAAAATTAATCGCAAGGCATTGGTCACTCGGCACAATGTGGTGCTTACCAGTCCAGATACCTTGGCTTCGCTCTCAGTGGGGAATGGTGATTTCGCCTATACTGTAGATGTGTCGGGTTTGCAGAGCTTTCCTGAGTATTATGACAGGGGAGTTTCGTTGGGCACACAGTCGCAGTGGGGCTGGCATGTGATTCCTACGGACCAAAACTACACCATACAAGATGTTGCCCGCTATGATACCGCCGCCAATGGGAAAGTAATTCCGTTTCCAGTGCAGCACAAAGGTACTGGCCGCAAAGTAGATGCCATGAATTGGCTACGGACAAACCCGCACCGTCTGCATTTGGGCATAGTAGGGTTGGTTTTGCTAAAAGAAAATGGCGAACAAGTACAGGTGCAAGACCTACAGCAGATACAGCAAAAGCTGGATCTTTGGACAGGCAAAATAGAAAGCAAGTATGTAGTGGAAGGAGTTCCGGTAACCGTAGAGTTGTATGGACACCAGGAGCAAGACGGTATTTCTGCCAAGGTCACTTCGCCCTTGATCACCAAAGGCAGGCTGAAAGTATCTTTGAAGTTTCCATACGGTGCCACCTGTCACGTGTGCCCCGGGTATGATTGGGAAAACCAAAACAAGCATTCTACCACCCTGGCCCGTTCAGAAGCGAACGCCAACCAAGTACAACTAACGCGCAAATTAGACTCTACTGTTTACTACACCAGCGTACAGTGGAGGGAAGAAGGCCAATTTACCGAAAAGCAGAAACATCAGTTTGAACTTACGCCTTCGTCTAAAGAAGGAAGTTTGGAGTTCAGTGTATTGTTCACGCAGCGCCAAGTTATGGATGTTCCTGCTTTTAAGGAAACGCAGGCCAGCAGCGAAGAGGAGTGGAAAAAGTTCTGGACGGAAGGCGGCGTGATTGATTTCTCCGGTTCTACTGATCCTCGGGCCAAAGAATTGGAACGCCGTGTGATTTTGTCACAGTACCTGACCAAGATTCAATGCACAGGAGATTTGCCTCCGCAGGAGACTGGGTTAACTTTTAACAGCTGGTACGGCAAGCCCCACCTTGAGATGCACTGGTGGCATGGCGTCCACTTTGCCCTTTGGAACCGACTGGACCTATTGGAGAAAAGCTTGCCTTGGTATACCAAAGTAATTGATAAAGCAAGGGCCACGGCCAAGTGGCAGGGGTATGATGGGGTAAGATGGCAAAAAATGACCGACCCGAACGGGAACGAAAGCCCGTCTAGCGTGGGGCCTTATCTGGTCTGGCAGCAGCCGCACATTATCTATTTTGCAGAGCTGGTGTACCGTCAGAACCCTACCAAAGAAACGCTGGAGAAGTACCAGAACCTGGTGTTTGAAACAGCTAAGTTCATGGCTTCTTTTCCTACCTACAGCGAGAAAGATAAGAAGTACCATTTAGCCTCGCCCATCATTCCGGCACAGGAACTGTTCCCCGCCAAAGAAACCAATGATCCTCCGTTTGAGCTGGCTTACTGGTATTATGGTTTAACTACGGCACAGGAATGGCGCAAGCGCATGGGGCTACCAGCCGACAAAAAGTGGCAGGACGTGATTGACAAACTAGCGCCTTTGGCGATCAAAGAAGGTTTGTATCTGCCAAGTGCTACCCATCCGCAAGCCTACACCAATGATTTCTACCGTCGCGATCACCCGGTGGTGGTGGGCGCTTATGGTTACCTGCCTCTCAGCAATAAGGTTGACACCACCATTATGCTGAATACTTACAATGAGATTCTGAAGAAGTGGCAGTGGAATACAACCTGGGGGTGGGATTACCCCCTCATGGCCATGAGTGCTGCCCGCCTTAATTCGCCTGAGAAAGCGGTTGATGCCTTGTTCATGGATGCGCAGAAGAATACCTATTTGCCTAATGGTCATAATTACCAGGACGAGCGCCTGCGCATTTACCTGCCGGGCAATGGTGGGCTACTCACCGCAGTGGCTATGATGGCCGCCGGCTGGGACGGAGCACCTAACCGACCAACGCCAGGCTTCCCTAATAACGGAAAGTGGAAAGTAAGATGGGAAGGCTTGCATAAAATGCCTTAATAGATTGCTCATTTCTATAAAGCCAGTTGAGTGAAAGTAAAACAGAACCTAGATCTAATTAAAATAGTGAGGTATTCATTGATGCTGCGTTTTAAGAGGATGCGGAAACAAAGTCTGCTGGGGCTTTTGCTAGCGCTGATGCTAACTACAAGCGCCAGCACACCACCGTCAGACAAAATTCCAGCTTCTCTAAAGTGGTCTGAGCGGATGGCGCTATCCATTAAGAAAAACAACCCGGAGCCGTGGATGATTGAGTTTTCACAGAAGCCCGTCTGGAGTTATCCGCAGGGCTTGGTGCTACTCTCTATGGAGAAGATCTGGCGACAGAACCCGAAGCAGCATCAGCATTACCTGGAGTACATCAAAGCTTATGCAGACCTGATGATTGATGGAGAAGGCAACATCAAAACCTATGATGTATATACCTTCAACTTAGACATGATGAATTCGGGGAAGATTCTTTTCAATCTGTACGAGCAGACCAAAAACGAAAAGTATAAGAAAGCGATTGTTACTCTGCGGAACCAGTTGCAGTGGCAGCCCCGCACCACTGAAGGCGGCTACTGGCACAAACTGCGTTACCCGTGGCAAATGTGGTTGGACGGCGCGTACATGAGCGCACCGTTTCTGGCCCAGTATGGCAATACTTTCAACGACAACCAGGCTTTTGACATAGTAGCGAACCAGTTGATTTTACTGGAGCAGCACACGCGTGACCCTAAAACGGGACTGTTGTATCATGGCTGGGACGAAAGCAAATTACAGCCATGGGCTAACAAACAAACGGGCACCTCACCTAATTTCTGGGGACGGGCCATTGGCTGGTACGCTATGGCTTCGGTAGATGTGCTGGACTACTTTCCGCAGGAGCATCCTAAACGCAAAGACATAGTAGGCATTCTGCAACGCCTGGCACCAGCTCTGCAAAAGTACCAGGATGCAGAAAAAGGACTTTGGTACCAAGTAGTAGACCAAGGCAAGCGGAAAGACAACTACATGGAAGCCTCGGCCTCCAGCATGTTTGTGTATGCTTTAGCCAAAGGCGCTAACAAAGGCTATTTAGACAAGAGTTTCAGGAAAGTAGCCGAAAAAGGGCACCAAGGCTTGGTGAACCACCTCATTCAGGTGAAACCAGACGGCGAAGTGAACCTGACCCAGGTGTGCGCGGTGGCGGGCCTGAGTGCCGACCGTGATGGCTCTTATGACTATTACGTGAAAGAAAAAATCAGAACAGACGACCCTAAAGGAACCGGTCCTTTTATCCTGGCAAGTTTGGAATTAAACAAGTAATTAAACCACCATGCATCATATGTTCAGAAAATACAAAGCTCTTTCTTTCCTCTTCGTTCTGTTTGCTTTTGGGGTATTGGTACAAAGCTGCGCCAGTAAAACCGTGCAAAAAGAAGCCGAACAAGACCCTTGGAAGGAAATGGAAAAACTGAGAAAGCAGATTAAAGCCCCTACCTTCCCGAACCGTGATTTCCTGATCACCAATTATGGCGCGGTCGAAGGTGGAAAAGTAAAGAGCACCGAAGCTTTCAAGAAAGCCATTGAAGCCTGCAACAAAAGCGGCGGAGGACGGGTGATTGTGCCTACAGGTACTTTCCTGACCGGTGCCATTCACCTCAAAAGCAACGTAAACCTGCACCTGCAGGATAACGCCACCATCCTCTTCAGCCGTGATACCCTTGATTACCTGCCCGTGGTGTTTACCCGTTGGGAAGGCATGGAACTCATGAACTACTCCCCGTTCATCTATGCTTACGAGCAGGAGAACATTGCCATCACTGGTAACGGCACGCTTGACGGCAACTCTGATATGGAGAACTGGTGGCCGTGGTGCGGGGCGAAGAAATACGGTTGGAAAGAAGGCACGCCCAAACAGACGCCAGACCGAGCCTTATTACACCAGCAAAATCATCAGGAACTGGACGCCACCAAGCGCATCTACGGTCCCGGCCACCGGTTGCGGCCCCAGTTCGTGCAGCCTTACAAGTGCAAGAACGTGCTCATTAGCGGGGTGAAACTCATCAACTCCCCCATGTGGAACCTGCACCCGGTATTGTGCGAGAACGTGACCATTGACAATGTGAAAATAGTAACGCTTGGCCCCAACAACGACGGCTGCGATCCAGAATCTTGCAAGAACGTGCTCATCAAAGACTGCTACTTTGACACTGGAGATGACTGCATTGCCATCAAATCAGGCCGTAACGAAGACGGCCGAAGAATAGGCAAACCTTCAGAAAACATCATCATTGAAGGCTGCGAAATGAAAGAAGGCCACGGCGGCGTGGTTATAGGCAGTGAAATCTCAGGCGGCGCTCGCAACATCTACGCCATCAACTGCACCATGGACAGCCCTAATCTGGACCGGGTGCTGCGCATCAAGACTAGCTCGCAACGAGGAGGGATCATTGAGAACGTGTTCATGAAAGATGTGAAGGTAGGTACTTACAAAGAAGCGGCGGTGAAATGCAACATGTTCTATGAGGAGCCTGGCAACCACATGCCCGCCATCCGGAACGTGCTAGTGGAGAACCTGTACGTGGAAAACGGCGGCAAGTATGCCGTGATGGTGAAAGCCTATGAAGAGTCGCCGGTGGAGAATCTAAGATTGATTAACTGTGTTATCAATGGAGTAGATGAGCCCCTCAACATAGACCACGTGAAAGGCATGAAATTGGTGAACACCAAGATCAACGGCAAAGGCTACAACTCACAAAATGTGACGGCAGCCAACAAAGGACAGTAAGAATCAAGAGTATCAATCTTCTTGCAATTTTCTATACAAAAAGAGTCACCTGGTGTTTGAAATGCTCCTGCATCCAAACACCAGGTGACTCTTTTTGCTGCTTACGGGTTGTTTGAAGATGATGGCTTGAGCGAAAAGTATAAAGATGGCAACTACAATATCACTAAAGTTATTTCTATTGATTCAGGAGGGAGTACCACCATTCCCATTGCTGCTGACGAAAGTGCTTTTCGGGTCTAACTCGTAATTTTTTATTGAAGGCCATTTGAGTTCGTGTTTTCTCAATAGAATTCTTCGCTGAAGAGACGTTTATCTAAGTTTCTTGGTAAGGGATTCTAAAATAGACAATATAGACATGGCTTTCTCATTCGGTGGTACATTTGCCAACCTTAGAAAGCCATGTCTACTTTCGGGTATAGGCAAAAGCATTAAGTTGATTAAAGCTTTGCTACTGGGGGCAAAGCTATAACTAAGGCATGAGAAGCATCTTCAATTTGACTTAGTTAAGCTAGTAACAAACCTTACCAGAATTATTGGGGCTATTCTATCGTTTCGGGTTTGTTTTCTAAATAATGGGCTGAAAGTACAACCTTTTACCTTGCAGCGGTTTGAGTAATGCTTCTTTACCGTACACACTCACTATCTTCTTCTCTTCTTTTTATAGCCGTTCTTTTGAAAATACCTACAATACAGGAGGCCTAGAGGTAGCTGTTCTTTAGGGAAATTGAAGCTGTTGTGCAACAGTTTGCACAATTGAACTATCCTGCTTCTTCATCTGCTTTAGGTTCTTCTGTCTACTTTCTAAAATAAACAATTTCAAAATTTTCAATTACACCTGACCAAAGTGGATGCAATTTGATATTCTGATAACAGGCAATAATGGTTAAATGGAGGGTTTTTATTGTATGTTGAAGGATGGTGAAAACGGTCAAAATAATTTTTTTTAAAGAATTAATATTTTAAACATATGTTTATCTAGAAATTTTAATTAAATTTCAATGGTAAGACAAAAGGTTAACTAATCTCTAAAGAACTGCTTGCTACGAAAAGTAGTGGTTTGAAAAGGATCTTTCTTAATGATGTGTGCTATCGATTGCACATATGCGCTTTGATAGAGTTAACCATCTTTGGAAGTAGGTAACAGGTAGTAGCAGGAAAAACTCTTTGGGTGAATCAGAATTTCAAGTTCAGAGATACCTCGGGAGGTTGATTCTATTAGAAGTGCTTTTAACAAGTTGTTTAAATAATTACCCCCTATTTAAAATAATCTCATGGAACTCCTCGACAGAATTGATTCTACATCCGCCGTTCCTAAATACTTACAGGTGGTCAATGCAGTTATTGAAGATATTGAGGCCGGAATACTGAAATGTGGTGAACGTGTTCCGTCAATAAACGAAACCAGTGAGATGTATTACCTTTCGAGGGATACCATTGAAAAAGCTTATCGGGTATTACGGAAGAAAGGAATCATTAGCTCAGTTAAAGGGAAGGGCTGTTACATCAGTAGCGGGTTAAGCACAAATAAAGTACGGGTTTTACTGCTTTTTAATAAGTTAAGTGCTTACAAGAAGGCCATCTATTACTCTATTCTTAAGGTATTAGGCGAAGATGCAGTGGTGGATTTGCACATACACCATTATGATGGTAAAATTTGCAGTGGTTTAATCCAGGAGAATATTGGCAAATACGACTATTATGTGGTGATGCCTCATATTGCTACCAATGTGGATTCATTTACCCAAGCTTTAAATAAAATACCAGAAGATAAACTTATTCTTTTAGACAAGAATATAGATACCTACACAGGAAGCTGTGGTGCTGTTTACCAGGACTTCGAACGCGACATAAGGAAAGCGCTTCATTCTGGAGAAGACCTGTTAAGCAAATACCGCAAGTTTGTATTGGTCTACCCAAGAGAGATTTCTTACCCTATAGAAATAGTAAAAGGTTTCCGTCAATTCTGCAGGGAAATGTCTTTGGAGCATTCTGTCATAGGATGCATTCACCAAGAGCCGCTTACTGCCGGAACGGCTTATCTGGTTTTAGAGGAATCAGACTTGGCAAACCTCATCACAGAAACACGAGCAAAGGGCATGGTATTAGGCAAGGAAATAGGCCTGATCTCCTACAATGACACACCCCTTAAGAAGATACTGGATAATGGTATTACAGTGGTATCTACCAATCATGAGTTAATGGGTGAAACCGCCGGGTACATGATTAAGAACAAGCAAATAGAAAAAATTCATAACCCTTTTATGCTTGTTCGTAGAAATTCCCTTTAAGGAGTAAAATATAAACTTTGCTTCTGATGTAGGGGTGCCCACTGGTTGGTTGGTGAATTTTACTGCGCCATCCAAAATGCTTTTCATATAAAAGCGTTTTGGATGGCGTTTGGCTTAAATCAAGATTGCAAAACAGGTGTGCTGTTATAGAGAAAGTAGGTGAAAATTGGTTTGAAATGGCAGGATACAGCAGGATAGAAAGAATAAAGTATGGTTCTAAATTTGAAAAAGGCTTATGAAAAAACAGATATGTTAATAATAGTATTAGCCTAACACTGGTCTTTCCCATAACGCCTCGCCCTTTATGACTTAGAAACGAAATCTATAACTTTCTTCTAAGTAGAGTTCCTAATAATGTAGGATGTTTTGTAGAAAATCATACTATCCTGTAGCCTAACAGAGTAACAGCAGGGTTGTACTTGTTTTATATTTAAAAGTAGTTTTGATATGTCTGGAATTTCACCAATTAAGAACAATCGGAGGCTGTGGAAGCTAAAGTATTGTTTAGCATTTGTGCCTTTGAGTATGGCGGGAACTGCTCTTCCATATGAGGTTTTCTCTCATCCTTATGCAAATACAAATTCCATTTTACAATGGACTGTATCTGGAAAAGTTACTTCTAAGACAGGTGAGCCTTTGCCAGGGGTAACTGTTTTATTAAAAGGATCAACCACTGCTTCTTCAACTGGAGTAGATGGTAGTTTTACTTTATCTGTTCCAGAAGCATCAGGGGTATTGATTTTCTCCTATATAGGTTATACCACGCAGGAAAAAGCATTTACCGGTCCTGGTACCATCAATGTCGTCTTGTCTGATGATACCAAAGCACTGGAAGAGGTGGTAGTAGTTGGATATGGCACTCAGAAAAGAGCAGATATAACGGGTGCTATTGCGACACTTGATGCCAAAGCAATAGAAGAACGCCCAATTGCCAGAGTAGACCAGGCATTAGTGGGGCAAATGGCAGGGGTACGAGTACAGCAAACAAGTGGTTTGCCTGGAAAAGGATTCAGCATCCAGGTTAGGGGATCTGGGTCAATTACTGCGGGCAATGAGCCTTTGTATGTGATTGACGGTTTCCCTTTGGATGTATCAACGCAAAACTCAGCCGGAGGCTTCTCCCAGGGAAATCCACTTGATAACATCAACCCGAATGACATAGAGTCCATACAAGTACTGAAGGATGCTTCCGCAGCTGCAATTTACGGTTCACGGGGTGCCAACGGTGTTGTGATCATCACCACTAAAAAAGGTAAATCAGGCAAACCCAAAATCAATTACAATACCTACGCAGGTTGGAATGAGACCGCTAAAAAGTTAGATGTGCTTAGTGGGGAAGAGTGGATTGAGAGAGCCGTGGAGATGATCAACTTTAACTGGGTAAACTCCGGGGCCGGTAGAACAGCAAATCAGACTACAGCCCAAAGAAGAGCCATATTAGGACGTTTCAGTAACAGCTTGATGTTAGATGAGCGTTGGTTACAACCAGGTTATCCGGGTTTGAAGATAATAGACTGGCAGGATGAAATGTTCAGAAAAGGAATTGTGCAGAACCATCAGTTGTCAGCATCGGGTGGAACAGATGCCGTGAAGTATTTTGTTTCCGGAGATTATCTAAATCAGGAAGGTGTTGCAATAGGAGTTGGTTATAAGAGGTATTCAGGTAGAGCAAATGTAGAAGTTACGGCCAGTGATAAACTCAAATTTGGCGTTAACCTCAATCCATCATACTCCATTGCTACAGACCCTGGTGTTGAAGGAAAAGACCAGGCATTGCATAGAGCCGTTGGGTTTACTCCTGTACAGGAAGATACTGTAGGATTAGATGTGAACACTGGTAATTTCTTGCCCTATACTTGGGGTGTATCGCCTAATAGCCCTGTACGGGTAGTAGAGAATTCAATAGGTGAAGCTAAGACGTTCAGAACCTTGGTTACTTTGTTTGGAGAGTACAGTATTCTAAAAAATCTAAGGTTTAGAAGCACTATAAACTTGGATCATGCAGATGTAACAAATAAAAGCTTCACACCTTCTTTTGTGAGTGGACAGCGTGGAAACAGACTAGCTTCAGGAACGTTCAACGGGTACCGCAGACAAACTTTCGTGAATGAAAATACTTTATCTTATGACAGAGTATTTGCTGAAAAGCATAATGTATCTGCACTTGCGGGTCTCTCTTATAATATGGGTAATTTCAATAACTATCAAATTAGAAGTGCCGGTGGGTTTGGAACAGATGACATTACTACCCTAAATGCTGCTAACAATATCAATGTAGGAAGTACATTCACGTCAGAGAGCATGCACACTATGCTTTCTTACTTTGGTAGGTTACAATACAACTTTGCAGATCGTTATCTGTTTGGTTTTACTGTTCGTCGTGACGGTTCTTCAAGATTTGGTTCTGATACAAAATGGGGCACCTTCCCTTCGGCCTCAGTAGGCTGGAGAGTTTCTGAAGAAGCCTTCTTTGATAATGTACCGGTAATCAATGATTTAAAATTCAGAGGTAGCTGGGGAATCTCAGGAAACAATACCATTGGTAACTATGGCCATATAGCCTTGCTTGATTTTTCCAATTATACTTTCGGTGGTAACATAGCTACGGGTCAGGTGCCTGCAAATGCTCCCAATCCTAACTTAGGGTGGGAAGAATCAAGTACCATTGACATAGGCTTGGATATGGGTCTGTTCCAAAACCGTATTTTTACTTCTTTTGACTACTACACCAAGGTAAATTCTAACCTGCTGCTTAATATACCGGTGCCTACCGCCACCGGATTTGGAACTGCCCTTACCAACATTGGGGAAGTATTGAACAAAGGATGGGAGTTGGAGTTGACAACACGCAATTTGGAAGGTCCACTTTCTTGGACAACTAACCTGAACCTAAGCCACAATAAAAACGAAGTAAGGCAATTAGGTCCAAACAATACACCTATTCAGGGTGGCGACTTTGATACTCCTCATAGAATTCTGCAAGTAGGGTTACCATTGTGGAGCATTTATGTTGTTCAGCAGGATGGTATCCTAACCCAAGCCGATATTGACAACAAAGTACCACTTTATGGGAGACAAACCGTTGGTGATCCTAGATATGTAGATGCTGACAAAAATGGAGTAATCACAGCTGATGACAGAGTGGTTGTGGGTAAACCAAACCCAGATTATACCTGGGGCTTCACCAATACTTTCGCTTTCAAAGGCTTTGACTTGAGAGTACTGCTTCAAGGTCAATGGGGTGGAGAAATATATTCACTTTTTGGTAGGGCCATAGACAGACCAGGAATGGGCTTAGTAGAGAATCAGCTTGGCTTGAACCGTGACCGGTGGAGATCTCCTGAAAATCCTGGGGCAGGAGAGCGCGGAAAAGCCAATTCCAGCTTTGGCTTCCTGAAAAGTACCGCATGGTTATATTCTTCTGACTACTGGAGAGTGAGAAACATCACCTTAGGATATGATTTGGGTAGATTGATCACTAACAAGAAGTTGATACAAGGTGCCCGTCTGTATGTAAGTGCTGAAAACTGGTTCGGAAAAGATAAGTATGAAGGTGGATTCAATCCAGAAGCAGTGAATACAGGAGGCGATGACTATGGTGCTTTCCCACTATCCAAATCTGTGACCATGGGGTTGAACGTTTCGTTCTAATTGCTAGCTTAAAATACAATTGTGATGAAAAAGATTTCTTTATATATAAGTTTTATGTTGGTGGCAGGCCTGCTTTCTTGTGAAGACAAGTTGGAGCAAGCACCACTATCAGATGCTAGTTCGGCGAACTTCTACCGAAACGCTGCTGACTTTCAGCAGGCAGTAAATGGTATCTATGCTCAATTACGTCGTTATCCAGACCGTACTTTTGACCTTTCTGAAACGAGGTCAGATAATGTGTATGGTTCTTCCTCTACCGGGGTAAGAGAGTGGGACCCTGTGAATGACTTTGCAACTACACTGGAAAATAATACACTAGTAGCGGAGGCTTGGAACAACAATTTCAATGGAATCATGAGGGCAAACACAGTATTGGATAGAATCAATGCTGCTGCTGTTCCTGAAGAGCCCTTAAGAAATAGGTTAGAAGGTGAAGCCAGATTCCTGAGAGCATTTTACTATTTTGATTTAGTAAGATGGTTCGGAGGAGTGCCTTTGTACCAAACCGTTGTGAGTCCTGCTGAAGCACTAAACATACCCAGAAGTTCTGTGGAAGAGGTGTATGCCTTGATCATGGCTGACCTGAATAAAGCAATCACACTTTTGCCTGGCACCTATAGTGCTGCCGACAGAGGGAGAGCTACCAACTGGGCTGCTAAAGCTTTAATGGCTCGTGTTCATTTAACTCGCTCAGGACCTACCTATGGTATAAAAGGACCTGGTTTAAACGTGAATGAATATTCGCAGGCGCTCACTTTGTTGAATGATATAATTAACAATGGTCCGTTCTCCTGGGTAAGTAATTACGCCAGTATCTTTTCTTATACAAATGAGAACAACCCAGATATCGTTTTTGATATTCAATTTAGAAAAGGTGGATTAGGCCTTGGAACTACTTTGCCTGGCTACATGGGACCTCCTGCCTACTTTAATGCCATCCCTGGTATCCCATCTGGGCAGTCTGGCGTGGAGATGAGGGAGATATCTACTGATTTACTGACTGCTTATAAACCCGGTGATGTGCGGAAAGCTTTTACCATCCAAAGTGGCTTCAGAGATGTTAATGGCAACATAGAAACCAGATCATTTTACAGGAAGTTTTTGGATGAGAGAGATCCTGGCCTTGACCGTACTGACTGGCCTATTAACTTTCCGGTGATCAGATATACAGATGTACTACTCATGAAAGCCGAAGCTATTTTAAAAAGTGGATCAGGAGGAAGTCAGCAGGACGTTGATGTAATAGTGAACAGAGTAAGAGCTAGAGCAGGGTTGCAGCCAATTACAGGTGTAACATTAAATATGCTCTTAGAAGAAAGAAGATTGGAGTTTGCAGGTGAAGGACATCGGTGGCATGATCTGGTGCGCTTTGGCAGAGTAATAGAGGTGATGAATACCTGGTTGCCCAAGGAGGACGAGCTGAATCGTATGGCTGAAAGCATCAACCCTAACTTTGTTATCTATCCAATTCCATTTACGCAATTAACCGTAAGGGAAGGTTTGTACGAGCAAAATCCTGGTTATTAATTAGAAGTGAGTTTACTTTCCGAAGTTAATCTTAAAACAAAGGAGCGCACCAACTGGTGCGCTCCTTTGTTTTAAGAAGACCGAGGCTTAGCTACATACTCCTTTTTGCCTTAAGTTTTCGTTTTGACCCGCTTTCCCAAAATATGGTCATAAAACACCTGTACCGGACATAACAGGATAGTAACTCCAAGCAGGTCTTATAGCTTTGATAGGTTGCAGGTTAAATGGTGTCGCTGGGGGGTAAGTACGCTGCAGGTGACCTCAGCCCTTTGTAAGAACAAAATTGAAACCTATGCTTGATAAACGAATTGGTGCATTTGCTCTGATGGTGCTGGTCGCCTGCCAGTCACAGAATGTTTCTATGGCGCCAACCAATACCGCCCCTAAGCAAAATGTAGCTGAAATCTCCGCACCGGATAAACTGAACCAAGAGCGTCCGCTCCGCTATAAGCCTGAAGGAACAGATTTCTGCATCATCAATGGTACGAAGCGCTTTAACCGAGCTTTGTATGGAACCGGAACAGCGTTCCGAGTAGAAACAGGAGACTTGCCGGAGTTCTTAATGTACATGCCTGGCAAAGGCGGTAACCTGAAACTAGGAATCGCAACAGACGCGGGAAACAAATGGCTCACCGATGCAGCGCGTATTAAGGCCATCTACAGTCCGGGTACTATGCGGTACGAAATCAAAGATCCGTTGTTAGGAGAGGGGCAGTTGAACCTGCAGGTACTGGCCATGGCGGCCGAGGATGGGTTGGTGATGTCTCTGGAGTCAACAACTGATCAGCCCTTTGAACTCATCTGGGTCTACGGCGGAGCAAGTGGTCATAAACCGTCCCGGGATGGAGACATTGGCGCCGACCCGGAAGAAGGATTTTACCTGCACCCAGACCATTGCAAGGGAAATGTATTCGAAATAAAAAGCAATTCCTTTCTCCTGGGTTTTGAAACCGGTAAACTGAGAGGTGACACTTCTAAACAGAAGGTGCAGGAGAAAGGCTCACAGATTTTTGGGGTAGTTGCTCCGGGTTCTGTGCTCAAGATAGGCGATGCCCATCAGCAAAGCTCTCCCAAAGCATTGTTGCAATCCAACGCCTCAGACTTACCAGTGGTGGTAGGCAGACAGAAAATTCAGGGAAAGCAGAAGGTGTACTTTGGGCTGCAGAATCACTTGAGCGCAAAAGCAAAGACCTACCAGGAATTGCCAAAGGTTTTTCAGAAAGCAGATGAGCAGCGGCAGAAGATAGCGGGGCAGGTGAAAATTGTAACCCCTGACCCCTATCTGAATACCTTAGGCGGAGCCTTGAGTATTGCCGCTGATGCCATCTGGGATGGTAAAAGTTACATGCACGGAGCCATAGCCTGGCGCATGCCGCTTAATGGTTGGCGCGGAACCTATGTGGCCGATGCCCTGGGCTGGCACGATAGAGCACGTACCCATTTCAAGGGGTACAGTGAAGCACAGGTGACAGAGCCAGCCAGCGGACCTGTGGTACCAGACTCCTCCAGAAACCTGGCCAGGCAGAAAGAAGAAATAGGAATTTCTTTGTACACCAACGGGTACATTTCCCGCAATCCCACTCCTAAAAAGGTGGCCCATCACTATGACATGAACATGGTGTTCATTGATGAGATGCTTCGGCATTTTCTGTGGACGGGTGACAAGACCTATATTCAGGAAGCCTGGCCCATCATTGAACGACACTTGGCGTGGGAGAAGCGGAATTTCGACGCTGATAATGATGGTTTGTATGATGCTTATGCCAGTTTCTGGGCCAGCGATGCCGTTCAATACAGCGGCGGGGGCGTCACCCATTCCTCGGCGTACCATTACTTTTCCAACAAAACCGTAGCCAGGTTAGCTGCCCTTCTGGGCAAGAACTCTGAACCTTATAAACAAGAAGCAGAGAAGATAAAGAAGGCCATTGGGGCCACCATGTGGATGCCAAAGCAAGGCTGGTACGCTGAATACAAAGACCTGTTGGGATTGCAAAAGCTGCATACTTCTGCCGGACTCTGGACCGTGTACCACACCCTTGACTCGGAAGTGCCAGACCCGTTCCAGGCGTACCAAATGCTGCGCTACGTAGACACACAAATTTCGCACATTCCCATCAAGAACTCAGACTTGCCCAAAGAGGAGCTGGTGACCTTAACCACTTCCAATTGGATGCCTTACACGTGGTCGGTGAATAACGTGGCACTGGCAGAGGTAGCGCATACGGCTTTGGCGTATTGGCAGGCAGGTCGTACAGAAGAGGCCAACAAACTGATGCGGAGTGTGCTCATAGAAAGCATGTACATGGGCTCCAGTCCGGGTAATTTTCAACAGTTGTCGCACTACGACCATTACCGGGGAGAACTGTACCGCGACTTTGCCGATGGCATTGGAATTAGCTCCAGAGCAGTTGTAGAAGGAATGTTCGGGATTCTGCCCGATATGTTGGCTGGTGAACTGACGGTGCGTCCCGGTTTACCGGCAGACTGGAACCACGCCAGTATAGAAACGCCTGATGTGGTTTATGCCTTTAAAAGAGAGGGAGACAAGGAAACCTATACCATTGAGCCGCGCTTCGGGAAACCGTTAAAGCTAAAGTTCAGAGCTGCCGCCTTGAAAGACAGGGTCGCTTCCGTATTGGTGAATGGAAAGCCTGTGAATTGGACCAGTTTTCTGGAAAACGTTGGAAAACCGCAGATTGAGATTCTTCCAGCATTGGCCAACAAATATGAAGTAAGCATTACCTGGGCAGGAGACAAACCAGCTGAAATGAAGCATGCTGCAGTTGCGGCCAATGGTGCAGGGTTCTTGGTGGACGCAGGAAAAGCCCAGGTCCTGGAAGTCAGAGATCCGCAGCAGATTCTGGCAAGCTCTACTCCTAAAGGCAACCGGGTAGAGGCGAGCGTCGCCGGCGAGGTAGGGCACCATTCCTTCTTTGTGCTTGCCAAGCAGGGGCAGCTAACCTGGTGGCAACCCATTGATTTTGAAGTGTGGGAGCCTTTTAATTTAGTAGTTATCCATAAACCGGGAGCGGCCAAAAATCAGTTGGTTTTACAGAACAACACCGCCTCGGAGTTCAGTGAAGAAGTTACCATCTCCACCGGCAATTTCACTCAGAAACAGAAATTGGCAGTCGCTCCATTTGGCTCTTCCACCCCGGTAATAATTCCCGTGGGGCAGTTACAACCCGGCACCAATCTGGTGCGCATGGAAGCGAAGGGGAAAGTCATTGCTACGGGCGAACTTACGAATTGGGAAGTGTCTATGTCAATTGCTAAGCAGAAGTTAGAGGTAGTAGACTTAACTCCGCATTTCAACGATAGAGTCACGCAGATCTTCCGGAACGAGTACCTTTCGCCTCGGCCTGCTACGGCTACTCTGCAGCTACCGAAGCAAGGCATCGGGAACTGGTGCTATCCATTGGTGACGGCAGAAATAGATGACGCGGGCTTGCGTGCCAAAGCCGGAGAAAACGGCGTTTTCCATTTAGCAAACGGATTGCAGTTTAAGACAGCTGGTCCGGGAAATAGCAAGAACATCCTCTTTACCAGTCAGTGGGACAATTACCCAGATGCCGCCACCGTGCCCCTGACTGGAAGCGCCTCACATGCCTACCTGCTAATGGCCGGCTCCACCAACCCCATGCAGTCGCGCTTTGATAATGGAGAGGTGGTGGTGACCTATGCAGACAACTCGCAGGAAAAACTGACGCTCCGGAACCCGGAAACCTGGTGGCCCATTGAGCAGGACTACTACATCAACGAGTACTCATTCACGGTAAATAAACCAAAGCCCATCAGGGTCCACCTGAAAACCGGTGACGTGATCCAGAACTTCAACTATTCAGACATCAAAGGCTTTGCTTACAACAGCTATATCCCTGGTGGCGCTGCTACCGTGCTGGATCTTCCGTTAGACCCAAGCAAAAAGCTGAAGTCTTTGGAAGTGAAAACCCTGGCAAACGACGTAGTGATTGGCCTCATGGGCGTGACCCTGGTAAGAAAATAGCTGCTAATCAGTAGGAGGAAGCCTTACACAAGCAGGTTACAGCAGGATAATCAGCCGGAAGGGCTTTGCTATATTTAGCATGGATGAAACTTTAAAAGCTCATCCGGTAGGTGTTTTCTGTTTTAAACCCAAGGCTTCCTCTTATGATCAAGCAACGTTTCCTTAGCCTTTCCCTGGTGCTTGCTTCAGGTTTTTTGCTAGGGCTGGCGCCGCAAAAGGTGCAGCCCAACATCATCATCATCTTAGCCGATGACATGGGCTATTCTGACCTGGGTAGCTTTGGGTCTGAGATCCAGACGCCGCAGTTAGATGCCCTGGCCAAAGGCGGCCTTAAAATGACGCAGTTCTACAACGCCTCCCGGTGCTGCCCCACCCGGGCTTCTTTGCTCACGGGCGTTTATCCGCACCAGGCCGGCGTGGGACACATGGTGAACGAGCGCGAGCACCCGTCTTACCGCGGCATGCTGAACGAGGAGTGCGTGACCATTGCCGAAGCCCTGAAAGAAGGCGGTTACAACACCCTGATGACCGGCAAGTGGCACCTGAACGACCGCAAAGAACACTGGCCGGTAAAGCAGGGCTTTGACCGGTACTTCGGGTTGCTGGACGGGGCCAATAGCTACTTCGGGAACCGACCTTACCGGCCCAATCAGAAGCTCACCTACGGTCTGGACGATGCGGCTTACACGCCCGGCAAAGACTTCTACGCCACCAACGCCTACACCGATTTTGCTTTAAAATTCATAGACGAGCGCAAAGAAAAAGCCAAGCCTTTCTTTCTGTACCTGGCCTATACCGCCCCGCATTGGCCGCTACACGCCCTGGAAACAGACATTGCCAAATACCGCGGTAAGTACAGCAAAGGCTGGGATGTGCTGCGCGAGGAGCGGTTCAAACGCATGAAGGCCTTGGGCATTCTGCCCCAGACGGCCAAGCTATCCCCCAGAGACGAAGAAGTGCCCGCCTGGGAATCTGTGCCTGCTGCGGAAAGGAAAATATGGGAGGAGAAAATGGCAGTGTACGCGGCCATGGTAGACAGAATGGACCAGAACATAGGACGCCTGCGCCAGAAACTGAAAGAAACCGGTGAAGACAAAAATACCATCATCATGTTCCTGTCAGATAACGGCGGCAGTTACGAAGACATTGACGGTCCAGCCTTCACGCCTGAAATTCTGGCCGCCAGTAAGATGCCGGCCAGTGATCCTGCTTCTTTCACGGCATACGAGTACGAAGGGGCCAACCTGAGCAACACGCCTTTCCGGAAGTTCAAGCGCTGGGAGCACGAAGGCGGCATTTCCACGCCGTTTATCGCCTATTTTCCCAATACTATCAAGCCCGGCAGCATCAACCATCAGCCGGCCCACATCATTGATTTGATGGCCACTACGCTGGATTTAGCCGGAGTGGCTTATCCTAAAACCTATCAGGGGAAAACCATCAAACCCATGGAAGGCATCAGCCTGGCGCCTTTGTTTAAAGGGCAGAAATGGCAGGGGCACGACGCCATCTTCTTTGAGCACGAAGGCAACCGCGCCGTGCGGCAGGGCGACTGGAAGCTAGTGTCTATGTTCCCGGAGAATAAGTGGGCGCTCTACAACATTAAAACAGACAGGTCAGAGTTAAACGACCTTAGTGCTCAGAATCCGAAAAAGGTGCAGGAAATGGAAGCCCTTTACAACGCCTGGGCTACACGCGCCAATGTGGTGCCGTTTGCGCAGTTGTTGGAGTATGATAAGCAGAAAAAAAGCAAATGAAGCAATTTCTCCTTCTCATCGGGTTTCTAATGGTCATGGCTGCTTGCAAAGAGCAGGCACCGGAACACGTGCCCGCTGGCATGCAGTACATTCCGGAAGGGTCTTTCCTGAGAACAGTAGGAGAGGACCAGCAGGAGGTAGAACTAGAAGGATTTCTGCTGGACCAGCATCCGGTAACTGTAGCCGAGTTTAGGACCTTTATTCAGAAAACCGGCTATAAAACAGACGCAGAGAAGTTCGGGGATGCCGGGGTTTTTGATCCGGAGAAAAAGACCTGGACCTTGGTAGCCGGCGCGAATTGGGAGTATCCTTTAGGCAAAGGAACCGCCAAAGCTGAGGACAACCACCCCGTAACGCAGGTGAGCTGGAATGACGCCGTGGCGTACTGCAAATGGGCCGGCAAACGCCTGCCCACCGAGTATGAGTGGGAGTACGCAGCCCGCAGCAACGGCAAAAACAACACCCGCTACAGCTGGGGAAACAAGCTGGTAGAAAATAACCAGTTCAAATCCAACGTGTGGCAGGGGAGCTTCCCGGGAAACAACACCGGAGAGGATGGTTATCCCTATACCGCTCCGGTGGGAATCTTCGGGAAAACGGGGCACGGCCTGACGGATATGGGCGGGAACGTGTGGCAATGGACATCGGAGGCTTTCATGGAGGAGGGGCAACCGCAGATGCCCGACGTGATGCTTCTGAAAGGCGGTTCGTTCATGTGCGATTCCACGTTTTGCCACAACTACCAGATCAATGGGCGTACGTCCTCTTCCCGCGAGACCGCGCTCTTCCATACCGGTTTTAGGTGCGCCAAGTCCATCTAATTCCTGAACTTGAAATCAATAGAAAGAACAGATAAAGATATGCAGCGATTTGCTTTTAAAATGAAACTAAAACCTGGTTGCGAAGCCGAATATCAAAAGCGCCATGATGCCATCTGGCCGGAGCTCTCGCAGTTATTGAAAGAAGCTGGCGTAAGCGACTATTCCATTTTTCTGGATGCAGAAACCAACACCTTGTTTGCCGTGCAGAAACAGCAGGGCGCTTCTTCCCAGGATTTAGGCACTACTGAGATTGTGCAGAAGTGGTGGGCTTACATGGCCGACATCATGGAAACCAACCCCGACAATTCACCCGTCTCGGTTCCTCTAAAAGAGGTGTTCTACATGGCGTAACCTCCACCTAGAGTAAACTAGCAGCTTGATTGACGCACCCTTTTCCCAACTCACCCAGATTTTTCTTCATGACGCATAAATTTAAATTCCTTGCCTCGCTTGTGCTGTGTGGCTCCATTCTGGCCAATTGCCGACAGCCCCAAGCTTCCAATTCCGTTTCCAGCGCAGTTTCTGAAAAACAGACCCAAAGCAGTGCCCTGTGGCCCGAGGTGAAAAAAGAAAACCGCCCCTGGACCCGCTGGTGGTGGATGGGCAACGCCGTAGATGAAAAGAATATTAACCGGCTACTGGACGAATACGCGAAAGCTGGAATAGGGGGTGTGGAGATTGCGCCCATTTACGGGGCCAAAGAACACGAAAGCAAGTACATAGATTTCCTGTCTCCCAAATGGATGGGCATGCTGGATTTCACCGTGAAGAAAGCAGGCAGTCTGAACATGGGCGTAGACCTGACGCAGGGAACAGGCTGGCCTTTCGGTGGTCCGCAGGTGAAACCGGAGTATGCGGCTTCGCGGCTGATTATGCAAAAGTACACCCTAAACGGTGGCCAGACCCTCACCGAAACGCTGGAGATAAAAGACCCCAAACAAAAGGAAGTAGGAGCAGTGTTGCAGGCCGTCATAGCCTATGGCCCTAAAGGCGCCATCCTGAACCTAACCGACAAGACTACCGCCGATGGCAAGCTGAACTGGAAAGCCCCGGCCGGTACCTGGGAGATTTATGCGGCATTTAATGGAAAGACGCGCCAGATGGTGAAAAGAGCGGCACCCGGTGGCGTAGGCTACACCTTAGATCACTTGTCTAAAGAGGCCACAGAGGCTTATCTGCTTCCTTTTACCCAAGCCTTCAACGGCAGCAATCATGGCGTAAGAGCATTTTACAACGATAGCTATGAAGTGTACGGCGCAGATTGGTCGGCGGGCTTTTTTGAGGCCTTCCAAAAGCGGCGAGGGTATGATTTGCGGCCTTACCTGCGGGAACTGGTAAGCAAAGAGCACTCAGAGACCGTAGCCCGGGTAAAATCTGATTACCGCGAGACCATGGGCGAAATGCTCTATGAGAACTTCTATCAGCCCTGGAACGCTTGGGCGCACAAACACAACAGCCTCACCAAAAACCAATCGCACGGCTCACCGGGCAACCTGTTGGACTTGTACGCTGCCGTGGATATACCAGAGTGTGAAACCTTCGGGTCCAGTTATTTCCCCATCCCGGGCCTGCGCCGCGACAGTGCTGATGTGCGCAACGTAGACCCAGATCCTATCATGCTGAAGTTTGCTTCTTCGGCGGCGCACGTAACGGGTAAAAACCTGGTGTCCAGTGAGACTTTTACTTGGTTAGGGGAGCATTTCAAGACGTCTTATTCCCAAATGAAGCCCGAGGTGGAGCAGGTTTTCCTGTCTGGGGTGAACCATGTGTTTTACCACGGCGTGACCTACTCGCCAGAAGAAGTCGCTTGGCCAGGTTGGCTGTTTTACGCTTCTTTGAACATGACCCCGGCCAACAGCTTGTGGCCGCAGTTCAACGGCTTTAACCAATACATCACCCGCGTGCAATCGGTGTTGCAGTCGGGCACGGCAGACAATGAACTGCTAGTGTACTGGCCTATCCATGACGTATGGAGCAAACCCGAAGGCATGGAAATGATGATCAAAGTGCACGACATTGACGAGTGGCTGCACCCAACGCAGTTCTACAAGCAGTCAAAGAAACTGATGGACGCGGGCTACTCGCTTGACTTTGTCTCAGACCAGATGCTGCAGGCATCCAGCGTGAGCAACGGCCAGATCATGACCGCCTCGGCTGCTCCGGCGCACAAAGTGTTGGTGCTGCCCCAGAGCAAGTACATGGCCGTGCCTACCTTCGAAAAAGCCATTCAATTGGCCAACCAGGGCGCTACCGTGATCATGGAGCAATTGCCGGCAGATGTGCCCGGCTTACACGACCTGAACGGCAGAAGACAGAAACTGAAACAACTCACGCAGTCGCTCACCTTCACTGATGCCGCAAATGGCATCAAGCAAATGAAAGCCGGCAGCGGTGAAATCCTTCTTTCTGCAGACATCCAGAAGGCCCTTGCCTTCAAAAACATTGAGCGCGAATCACTCACCGATACCGGGCTGAAATTTACCCGCCGGAACATCGGCACTGGTAAGTACTACTTCCTGGTGAACCACACGCCTAAAACCATTGACACCACCATTCCGTTGAACCTTGCTGCCCAGTCGGTCGTCCTGATGGATCCGCAAAACGGCAATGCCGGACTGGCTGCCTCTTCCGTTACCAATGGCAAAACCAATGTGCGGGTGCAGATGAAATCCGGGGAAGCGCTTATCCTGAAGGCAACCACAAACCAAACGCCTGAAGTGTTGGCATGGCAATACCTGGACAATGCCGGTACGCCGCTGGAAGTAAAAGGCACCTGGAACCTTGCCTTCACCCAGGGCGGTCCTGATCTGCCAATTGCTCAGAAACTCACTCAACTGAAATCCTGGACCGAACTGGCAGACAAAAAAGCCGAAGCTTTTTCCGGCACCGGAGAGTACACCATCACCTTTGACGTACCTTCTAAAAAAGCAGATGAATATGTGCTGGATTTGGGGAAAGTAAGCGAAAGCGCCAAGGTTTGGATTAATGGTCAGGAGGTAGGTACGCTTTATGGGATCCCTTTCCAGACAAGAGTAGGGCAGTACTTGAAACCTGGTAAAAACACCCTAAAAGTGGAGGTTGCCAACCTGATGGCCAACCGCATCCGGAACATGGACCAGCAGAAAATACAATGGCGTAATTACCACGAGATCAACTTCGTGAACATCGACTACAAGCCTTTTGACGCATCGGTTTGGAAACCAATGCCCTCTGGGTTGATCGGGCCGGTGACCTTAACTCCATATAGCACTACCGCTAAGAACGTCTCCAGTTCTCTATAAAAAAAGCATTTTATTTCGGGCCTGTTTTTACAAAAGCAGGCCCGAAACTTTTTACTTCTCTACCGATGGAAGTTTTTTGCCTTGCCACCAACGTGTGAGGTTACTTCTGAATAAAGATCACGAATGCCGTCTGCCACAATTTAAAGCTAGTCCCCATGGAAAAGTCACGTATCCACTTCCTGCTCCTTTGTTTCAGCTTTTGTTTTGGCGTTGTTTTTCCAGGTTTGGCCCAAAAAGGAAAGGCGCAACCAGTAGACCTGAAGTGGCTGCATAACCAAACCATTCATGGGGCTACCGGGGTAAGTTGGGGCGTGCCCTGGCCTAAGGGAACAGTGAAGAAGGGACAGCAGTTTTACCTGACGAATGCTGCCGGAAAGGTACTTCCCTTACAGGCCTGGTCCATGGCGTATTGGCCTGATGGCTCTCTGAAGTGGACTGGTTTTGCCACGGTGGCCGGACCAGAAAACAATGGCTTGAAACTAAATCTGGGTAAGGCACAAGCCCCCAGAGAGCAAGAGAAACTTCAGTTGAAAGAAACGGGCAAAAGCATCCGCATCCATACCGGAAACCTTCAATGTGTTGTGCCTAAAAACGGCAGTTTTCTGCTGGACTCCTTAGTTACCGAAGGCCGAATGGTAGGAAGCCGGGGCCGGTTAGAATGTGTGCTGCAGAATGGCCCCGATAGAGAAGCGCACGAATCGCCTACCAAAGACCGGTATTTGAGCAAAGTAGAGAAAGTCACCGTAGAGCAAACCGGACCCGTAAGGGCGGTGGTGCGGGTAGAAGGAAAACTGCAGGCGGAAAAAGGGCAACGCACGTGGCTTCCGTTCAGTACCCGTTTGTACTTCTATGCGGGTTCAAACGCGGTGCGCATCGTGAACACCCTCATCTATGACGGCAACGATCAGCAGGACTTTATCAAAGGATTGGCGGTGGTTTTCTCGGTGCCCATGCGGGAGCAGATGCACAACCGGCATGTGCGCTTCTCAGGGGAAGGACCTGGCATTTGGGCCGAGCCGGTGAAACCGCTGGTGGGCAGACGTCCGGTGAACTATCAAGGGAAAAATGTGTTTGCAGACCAGGTGGCCGGCAAACGCATTGCAAACCAGGAGGAGTTTGCCGCGCCCGAACAGAAGCTTATCCAGGATTTCCCTATCTGGAACGACTACAAACTGATGCAGAACAACGCCGATGGCTTCAATATTCAGAAGAGGACCAATACGAAAAGCACTTGGTTAGATGCCATTGCCGGGAAAAGAGCTACCGGGTTGGCCTTTGTTGGGGATGTACAAGGCGGCTTAGCCATTGGGTTGAAAGATTTCTGGCAGTCGTACCCAGCTGCGTTGGAAGTGCGGTATGCGGCAAAAAGTATGGCGGAATTGAAAGTCTGGCTTTGGTCGCCGTACGCCGAGGCCATGGACATGCGGCACTATGACACCCTCGCCCACGGCCTGGAGGCTACCTATGAAGACGTGCAGGAAGGATTCAGCACGCCATACGGAATTGCCCGCACCAGTGAGCTGACCCTTTTTGCCAGCGCGAATGTACCGTCCAATGAAGAGTTGAGCAGCCTGGCAAACATCAGCAGCCAAACGCCTTTGCTGGTAACTACGCCAGAATACCTGCATTCGGTGAACACCTTCGGGGTGTGGAGTTTGCCAGACCGTTCCACTTCCGGTAAGCGTTGGATAGAGGAGCAACTGGACAAAGCCATTACTTTCTACCAAAAAGAAATAGACCAGCGCAACTGGTACGGCTTCTGGAACTACGGCGATGTCATGCACGCCTATGATCCGGTGCGGCATACCTGGCGCTATGACATAGGTGGCTTTGCCTGGGCCAACACCGAACTTGCCCCGGACATGTGGTTGTGGTACAGTTTCCTGCGTACCGGCCGCGCCGATATCTTCAAAATGGCCGAAGCCATGACCCGGCACACGAGCGAGGTGGATGTCTACCACATCGGGAGAATGGCCGGCTTAGGTTCTCGCCACAACGTGCGGCACTGGGGCGATGGCTCCAAAGAAGTGCGCGAAAGCCAGGCGCCTTACCGCCGGTTCTATTACTATCTCACCACTGACGAACGTACCGGTGACATGATGCGAGAAGTAGCGCAAACCGCCGACAAAGCCTTGGTGGAAGTAGACCCGCTTCGCCTGATTCTACCCAAAAGCCAATACCCCACGCACTCCCGCATCGGGCCAGATTGGCTGGCGTTGGTGGGCAATTGGATGACCGAATGGGAGCGCACCGGCGACAAACGTTGGCGCGACAAGATCATGGCTGGGGTGAATAGCTTCGCCAAAATGCCCTATGGATTCTTTTCCGGCAACCAAGGGGCTTTTGGGTATGATCCTGCCACACAGAAAATGCACATGCTCAGCAATGACGCCATTGGTTCTGCGCATTTAACTGTACTCATGGGTGGTCCTGAAGTAGCTTTTGAGCTAACGGACCTTCTGCAGGACAAAACCTGGAACAGACTCTGGCTCCAGTACAGCGAACTATATGGGGCTTCGGAAGAAACCATAGAAAAAGCCTTGGGCAAACGCGCCACCCTTGGTTCTCCCGGTCCACACTTTGCCCGATTGCCTGCCTACGCCTCCAAAATGAAACAGAACCCGGAACTGGCCAAACGTGCCTGGGCCGAGTTCTTACACCCGAGAACTGCTGAGCAATTTGATCCAAAGCTGATTAATGGGGTGCAGGCGGTGAAACCACTGGAAGAAGTGCCCGGCGTCTCCACTAACAACATCGCACAATGGTGCTTAAATGCCATTCAGTTATTGGAATTAGTAGGGGATCAAATACCAGCCCAAAACGAATTGTGGAACTCCGCAGACAAACCAAAGAAATAAGAAGCGCTTTGCCTGTACAGCATCTTAAAATGAATATGAGGGTAGTCAATCGTTATAGGGAGGTAGTATCTGATTCCTCCGTCTGCCTGGCTAAATACTATATGAAAGTAATGAAATGGATAGGGCTTATTGCAACAATGTGTTTGCTCGTCTTTTCAGTAGGATGCACCCGAAACGGGAACTTGTCTCAGAATGCGGACGCTGCCGAAACAAAGGAAAAGGCCTTGTATGAAAAAGGAGAACTCCTGTATGAAGATAAATTTGATACTGATCTGAAGAACTGGATCGTAGAGGCTCCAACTACGGCAGGTTCAACTGTGACCATACAGGATGGTAAGTTGCTGATGGATGTAGACGGAGGTGCCACCATTTGGTTCAACCAAAAGCTTTCTGGAGATATCTTGATTGAATACACCCGAAAGGTATTAATAGGTTCTGGCAAAAACGACCGTCTCTCTGACCTGAATCAATTCTGGATGGCTACTGATCCCAGGAATAACAATCTATTCACCCGGTCTGGCGTGTTCAGTGAATATGACTCGTTGCTGCTGTATTACGTTGGCTTCGGGGGGAATACCAATTCCACCACCCGTTTCAGAAAATACACCGGAAACGGAGAGCGGGTCCTCTACACAGACCTCACCGACAAAGCCCACCTACTGGAGCCAAATAAAGAGTACTCCATCAGGATAGTGGTGCGCGATGGCGTTACAAAGTTCTATGTAGATAATGAAGAGTACTTCTCCTTTCAGGACCCAGAACCTTTGAGAGAAGGTTACTTCGGGTTCAGAACCGTCCAGTCCAGGCAGGAAGCAGATGACTTTAGAGTGTATCGGATAAAGTAAGCTTTCTTACTATAAGTTTCATCCGAAAGGGAAACAGGAAATCAAGCTCCTGTTTCCCTTTTCTGTTTATGGGGTGGTTTTTAGAAAACCTGGCAGGACCGGACAGAACAGGATGCATTTGCCAGAACCAGCCAATAGCTTTAGGCAAAAGCTTAAGGAGTTTACTCAAGGTGCTTTGCGGAAGCATACGCCATTTTTACTACACCCCTGAAGGCTAATATTGTAATTATGATGAAAATCAAAAGACATATTGGTGCTCTAAGCTTTATGCTGACAGTAGGCTGCTTTACGGCCTCTGCTCAGGGAAACGAGCCGCCAAAGTGGCCTGCCATCACGCAGGAAACCAAGCCCTGGACGCGCTGGTGGTGGATGGGGAGTGCCGTGAACCAAAAAGATCTTACGGCCCTCATGGAGCAGTACCGCAAGGCGGGCTTAGGCGGAGTGGAAATCACCCCCATTTATGGCGCCAAAGGATCCGAGGATCAGTTTATCAATTTCCTTTCGCCCAAATGGATGGAGATGCTGACGCATACCCTGAAAGAAGGTACCCGTTTGGGAATGGGCGTAGACATGGCGCAGGCCTCAGGCTGGCCATTTGGCGGACCGTGGGTAAGCTTGGAAGATGCCTGTAAGTATGTGGCCCATAAAACCTATTCACTAAAAGGAGGCGAAAGCCTGCGGGAGCCCGTGCAGTTAATACAGGAGCCCTTGGTGCGTACCGTGGGTGAAAAGATAGAGATTGCCAAACTGCAGGAACCCATTACCCTGAACCCAAATCTCCAGCTACACGCCTTTGACCAGGTAAGATTTCCCAAGCCGCTTCCGCTGCAGGTTTTGATGGCCTATTCTGAGGAAGGGGGCGCCTTGAACCTGACAAACAAAGTAGATAAGAACGGCAAACTCAACTGGAAAGCGCCGTCCGGAAACTGGAACCTGTATGCGGTGTTCCAGGGCTGGCACGGCAAGATGGTGGAGCGGGCCGGTCCTGGTGGCGAGGGAGATGTAATAGACCACTTCTCAAAACAAGCCAATGAAAATTACCTGGCTTATTTTGACAAAGCTTTTGCCGGACAAGACCTCAAATCATTGCGGGCCTTCTTCAATGATTCCTATGAAGTAGACGATGCGCAGGGAGAAGCCAATTGGACGCCTCAACTGTTTGACGAATTTAAAAAACGGCGGGGTTACGATCTTCGGGAGTTCCTTCCGGCCTTGTTTGGGAAAAGTACCGAACAAACGAATCAACGCGTCTTGTGCGACTACCGCGAGACCATTTCTGACCTGATTCTGGAAAACTACACCGAAAAATGGCACGACTGGGCCAAAAAGAAAGGTGCCCTTATCCGGAACCAGGCACACGGTTCACCCGCCAACATCTTAGACCTGTATGCCGCCACAGACATACCCGAGATAGAAGGCACGGATATCCAGAGAATCAAGTTCGCTTCTTCGGCGGCGAATGTTACGGGCAAAAAACTGATTTCCTCTGAGTCGGCTACCTGGGAGAACGAGCACTTCCTGTCCTCTCTTGGTGATGTGAAGAAAGCCATGGATTTGTTCTTGTTGGGAGGGGTAAACCACACCTTTTACCATGGCACCAACTACTCGCCGCAAGCGGCCGCCTGGCCGGGGTGGTTGTTTTATGCGGCCGTGCACTTCAATCCAAACAACACCTTTTGGACCGATTTTTCGGCCTTGAACACATACATGGCGCGTTGCCAATCGTTCCTGCAGGCGGGCAAGCCAGACAATGACGTGCTTCTATACCTGCCTATTTATGATTCCTTTTCTAAATCTGGTAATTCCTTGCTCCAGCACTTTGATGGGGTGAGCCATGGCTTTAAAGGAACAGGTTTTGAAGCTAGTGCCGAAGCCATGTTGAAGAAAGGCTACAGCTATGACTTTATTTCTGACCGTCAGCTACGGAATGTCATAGAAGAGGGAAACAAGCTGCAAACCGGAGGTATTGCTTACAAAACAGTTGTCATCCCAGATGCCCGCCTCATGCCGCTGGAGACTTTTGAGAAATTAGTTCAACTAGCGAAAGACGGTGCTACTATAGTGGTGTACAAGAATCTACCTGGGAGTGTACCTGGGTTAGATGATCTAAAAGACCGACAAGAAAAATATCAAAAGCTAATCGATCAGCTCACTTTTGCAAACACCGACAAGGAAGGAATCAAGAAAGCCAATGTTGGGAAAGGCGCTTTCATCATGGGCAATGACCTTGATCAAACTTTAGCCTACGCGGGCATTAACCGGGAGCGCATGGTTGACAAGGGGCTGCAGTATGTGCGTCGGCAGCATGACAAAGGCAACTACTATTTCGTGGCCAACTCAGGTGATAAAACATTTACAGATTGGCTTCCTGTGCAGGAAAATGCCCAGGCCGTGGCGCTGTTTAACCCCATGACCGGAAAAGCAGGGTACGCCGAGGTACGGAAGTCTGCTACCGGAGAGCCCGAAGTGTACGTGCAGTTAGCGCCCGGCGAGTCCGTGATTCTGGAAACTTCGAACGCACCTGCCACCGGAGCCCTTTACACGTACTACAAACCATCTGGCAGCGCCCAGGAAGTAAAAGGTGTCTGGGCGATCAGCTTCACCGAAGGAGGCCCTAAACTTCCAGCCGCAACCAAAACTACCTCCCTGAAGTCTTGGACTGAGTTGGGAGGGGAGGATGTGAAAAACTTTTCGGGTACGGCAAAATATACCGTTACTTTCACTAAGCCGAAGGGCAAAGCCAAAGCTTGGGTGCTAGATTTGGGCAAAGTAGAGGAAAGTGCCAGGGTCATGCTGAATGGCGTGGCGGTAGATACCCTTATAGGACCTGTGTACCAAGTGACAATTCCTGATGAACAACTAAAAAGGAAGAATGTGTTGGAGGTCTACGTTTCTAATGCCATGGCAAACCGCGTGGCGTACATGGACCGCAATGACCTTACGTGGCAGAAGTTCTACAACATTAACATGTCTGCCCGCCGGTCAGAGAACCGCGGCAAAGACGGGGTGTTTACGGCGGCTAAGTGGCAACCAAAAGAGTCTGGCTTAATAGGCCCCGTAACGTTTACTCCAGTAAAAGCTATCTCTAAAGAAAGCATCAACAAACTCAAACCTACATCATCTCAATAAATAGCACATGCTTATCAAAAGAATCTTACTCCTTAGTTTCCTGTTGCTGGGTGTGGCCGAGGCCTACGCAAAAGGCCCCGAGACCCGGCAAGTCAAATACCTGTCAGGCACAGATAACAAGAACACCGTCGCCTGGGACTTTATGGTGACCGGCGGACGGCAAAGCGGTAAGTGGACCACCATCCAGGTGCCCTCGCACTGGGAGCAGCAGGGCTTCGGGTCCTATAACTACGGCCGCGACTACGTAACCTACGGCAAGAACTTTCGCTTCGCCGATGAGAAAGGCATGTACAAGCACAAATTCAAAGTGCCTAAGAATTGGAAAGGCAAAGACGTGTACATCGTCTTTGAAGGCTCCATGACCGACACCGAGGTGAAGATCAACGGGAAGTCCGCCGGACCTATCCATCAGGGAGCGTTCTACAAGTTCAGGTACAACATCAAAGACAAGGTGGGGTACGGAAAGGACAATCTGCTGGAAGTAACTGTGAGCAAAATGTCGGCGGATCCGTCAGTGAACAACGCTGAGCGCCTGGCCGATTACTGGATCTTCGGGGGCATCTTCCGCCCGGTGTACCTGGAGGCGTACCCAACCGAGCACGTGGCCTACACCGCCATTGATGCCAAGGCAGACGGCGCATTCTCCATGAACGTGCACCTGGTGAACCCGCAGGCGGGCCATGAAGTGGTGGCTGAGGTGGTGGACGCCGCCGGAAAAGTGGTAGGTACTGGCCGCGCCTCTGTTTCCAGAGACACGCTGGTGAACATCAAAACCAAGGTGAACAGCCCTTTGCAGTGGACGGCCGAGACGCCCAACCTCTATACCGTCAGGACCTTTATCAAGTCCGGCAGGAAGAACCTGTACCAGACGCAGGAGAAGTTCGGGTTCCGCACTATCGAGATCCGGCAGGGCGACGGCATCTACCTCAACGGCACCAAGATCAAGATGAAAGGCGTGAACCGCCACGTGTGGTGGCCGGAGACGGGCCGCTCCGTGAGCCGCGACATTGACCTGATGGACGTGAAGCTGATGAAGGAGATGAACATGAACGCCGTCCGTTGCTCGCACTACCCACCAGACAAAAGCTTCCTGCAGATCTGCGACTCCCTGGGCCTTTACGTGCTGGACGAGTTGGCCGGCTGGCAGAAAGCCTACAGCACCAAAGCCGGTGCGCCGTTGGTGAAAGAGATGGTGATCAGAGACGCCAACCACCCGTCCATCATCTTCTGGAGCAACGGGAACGAGGGCGGCCACAACAAAGAACTGGTGGATGACTATGCCAAGTATGACCACTCCAACCGACCGGTGATCCACGCGCACCACCGCCCCGGCAATGCGTTCAACGGCATAGACTGCAACCACTACGAGGATTACTACAGCACCAAAAACCTGCTGGAGGGACCGAACATCTACATGCCCACCGAGTTCCTGCACGCCCAGGACGACGGTGGCGGCGGAACCTCGCTGGCTGATTTCTGGGAGCTGCACTGGAACAGCAAACTGGGTGCCGGCGGCTTCCTGTGGGACCTGGCCGATGAGGGAATCGTGCGCACGGACCTGAACAACATCATCGACGTGAACAAGGTGAACGCCCCGGACGGTCTGGTTGGCCCGCACCGGGAGAAAGAAGGCAGCTTCTTCGCCATCAAGGAGATCTACTCGCCGGTGCACATCAAGATGGATAAACTGCCCGCCGCGTTTGAAGGCACCATCCCGGTGGAAAACCGGTACCATTTCACTAACCTGAACCAGTGCACGTTCCAGTGGGAACTGGCCGATTACCGCAAGCCCGGCGATACCTTTGCCGGTGCGGTGACCCGCAAGAAAGGCACCGGGGCCGGCCCGTCCATTGCCCCCACGGCCAAAGGCAACCTGAAGCTGAACCTGCCCGCCGACTGGAAAGAATATGACGTGCTGATGCTCTCGGCCTACGACCCGCACAAGGAACTGCTCTACACCTGGACCTGGAACGTCAAAACCCCGGACAAGCTGCTAAGCGGTTTGGTGCTGCTGACCAAGGAACAAGCCCAGGCCGCCAGCAAGGCAGACTCCGCGAGCCAGAAAAAGAGCGCCCTAGCTGACTGGAAAGTAGAGGTGACCGAGACTGATTCCACCATCCTGCTGAAAGGCGGCGAGATCGGGATCAAGCTGAGCAAGAAGAACGGCAACCTGACCGAGGTCATCAACACCACCGCCAAGAACCTGACTTTCGGCGACGGGCCGGTGATGGTTTCCGGGAAAGCCAAGGTGGCCACCGTGAAGCACTACAAGGACGGCGACGGACACGTGGTGGAGGTGAACTACACCGGGGACCTGAAATACGCCAGATGGAAGATGCACGGCAACGGGTGGGTGAGCCTGGACTACGAGTACAGCCTGAACGGGGATTACCCGTTCACCGGCATCAGCTTTACTTACCCCGAGAACTTCATCATCGGGGCCAAGTGGCTGGGCAAGGGCCCTTACCGGGTATGGAAGAACCGCCCGCAGGGAATGGAGCACGGCGTTTGGGAGAATTTCTACAACGACACACATACCGGAAGCGCCCCATGGCAGTACCCTGAGTTCAAGGGCTACTTCTCAGATATCACCTGGATGGAGTTCAACACCGTGGAAGGCAAGTTCATCGTGGCCTCGCCGCAGGAAGGCCTGTTCGTGCGCCGCTTTGACTTCTATGGCCTGTCCGGCGTGAAACCGCACCCGGAGTTGCCCATCGGGAACGTGTCTTTCCTAGACAACATCCCGCCGCTGGGCACCAAGCTGGCTTTGAACATCAGCGCCAACACCAGGAACTTGGGTCCTGCGGGCGAGATGAACAAGGTCTCCGGCCCGATCAAGCGCACGCTGTATTTCTACTTCGGTTTGCCTAAAACGGACGGAAACTCCCAGCAGTTTGACAGGCCGGTGGTGAACGAGTTATTCTAAATAAATAATTCTTAATTATTATGAACCCTGGCAAGTACGGCACCTGTCAGGGTTTATTTTTCTCCTGGTGCAGAGTACCTGAGTGGATGTGAGATTTTTCTGCAGCCTATCTGGTACTGCTTTTTCATTAAGAAGGCATTTGCTCCTGTTGAAGGCTTGGTTAGTTTTTGATCTGTTTATTGTAAAACAGATCAAAAACAAAAGTCAACCAGGTTTTAGTCCATTTAGATTGTTTACTCTTAGCCCCCACCTGTATGAATCAATGCTTACAAGTAATTTCTAATCAACCTTCCAAAAGCAGGAAGATGCAAGGAGGGCTAATTCTCCTTAATTATGTAAATCTTAAAGGGGGCTTGTCTAAAGGAGTAGGCATGTTCCTTTTAATGATTTTTGTATTTACTACCGGGTTTGCGCAACGACATATGGAGAACCTGGGGCGCGGGGTTGTGGCGGTACGGACCAACAGCAACCAGGTGTTCGTGAGTTGGCGCATACTGGGAACCGATCCTCAAAACATTGCTTTCAACGTGTACCGGGGAAAGAAGAAACTCAATGCTTCTCCTATTACAGGAGCCACTAATCTAACGGACGAGACAAGTACTAATGAAACGTATACCGTTCGGCCCATCATTGGCGGGAAGGAACAGACACCTTCTGCTCCTGCTACAGTCTGGACAGAGCCTTTCAAGCGCCTGCCCTTGCAGCAACCAACCGGAGGCACTACCCCAGATGGTGTCAATTACACCTACATCCCCAATGATTGCAGCGTGGGAGACTTGGATGGCGATGGAGAATACGAAGTTGTGGTGAAGTGGGATCCCTCTAATGCTAAGGATAACTCGCATCGAGGCTACACCGGCAACGTCTACCTGGATGCTTATAAGATGAATGGCACCCAATTGTGGCGGATAAATATGGGCAAGAACATCCGGGCCGGCGCCCATTACACCCAGTTCATAGTGTACGATCTGGACAGTGATGGCAAAGCCGAAGTAGCCTGCAAAACTGCCGATGGTACTGTGGATGGAACGGGTAAAGTGATTGGCAATGCCTCAGTTGATCACCGGAATCAAAGCGGCTACATTTTGAGCGGACCGGAGTTCCTGACGGTGTTCAATGGCCAGACCGGGGCTAGCATGGCAACGGTTGACTACTTGCCTGCCCGCGGAAACGTAGCCAGCTGGGGCGATGGGTATGGCAACCGCGTAGATCGTTTCCTGGCAGGAGTGGGATACTTTGATGGGCAGCGCCCCAGCCTCCTTATGACTCGTGGCTATTATACCCGGTCCGTGCTGGTGGCTTGGGACTGGCGGAACGGGAAGCTAACCCAACGCTGGCTCTTTGATTCAGATGCGCCTGGCAACAAAGCCTATGCTGGAATGGGGAACCACAACCTCAGCATCAATGATGTAGACGGTGACGGCAAAGATGAAGTCTTTTTCGGGTCTATGGTCATCAATGATGACGGAACCGGCCTCTACAGTACTGGCTTGGGACACGGTGATGCCCTGCACGTGAGTGATTTGGATCCAGATCGTCCGGGCCTGGAATCCTGGACCGCACATGAATCCCAGCGTCAGTACCAAGGCAATGGGCTCTGGATGCGAGATGCCACCACCGGTGAAAAGCTTTGGGGCGTCCCCACTACTGGAGACATCGGCCGGGCCATGACCGCTGATATTGACCCCAGGCACAAAGGCTATGAAGCTTGGGGAGCCGGAGGAGGGTTGTACAACGCTAAAGGAGTTGAGATTTCACCGGTAAGGCCCCGAAGCATGAACTTCGGGAGTTGGTGGGACGGAGATCTACAGCGCGAACTCCTAAACGGGACCTCCATTGAGAAATGGGACTACACCAACAGCAAGCTTGACAGAATCTTCTCTGGTAACCAATACGGGGCTGTAAGCAATAATGGCACTAAATCTACCCCAGCGCTGAGTGCCGATATTTTAGGCGACTGGCGAGAAGAAGTGATATACCGTAACAGCAACAACCAGGAACTGCTGATTTTCACCACCACCGTGCCCACCACCCACCGGTTCTACACCTTCATGCATGACACGCAGTACCGAACCGCAGTAGCCTGGCAGAACGTGGGATACAACCAGCCGCCGCACACCAGTTTTTATGTAGGCGAGGGAATGACCCCTCCGCCAACTCCCGCTATTATCCTGGTTACAACCGCTAAACCAGCTTCAGCTAAAGTCAAGCGGTCACGTTAAGGGAAGGCAAGCCACTAGGGCATCTTTGAATTTTAAAAAAAGGTAATAAACATACATTCCTCAGAAACATGATAGCTACTTTATACCACGGATTCTCCCCTCGAGGGGAGCATAGAGGGGTGTTTACACCTGCTGGTCTAAGCATTTCTGACCAGGCTATCTAATTCAGCAACATGTTTCCCTCCTTGAAATAGTCAGCAATGTTCGCTCTCCTTTGTAAACACCCCTCTTTATCTCCCCTCAAGGGGAGAATTCGCTTATTGAGACTGTTTTATAGGTGAAAATGGAGTTAGGAGATTCTTAACCAGCTTTAATTTTAATCTGCAAGATTTACTTGCCTGTCTTCAGCAACAGGAGCCAGTGAGCTGAAGTGGGTTTTTGCAAAGTTGTACCCTTTTTAAACTTACTTGGAAGTTCCGCAGATTGGCTTTTTCCGGTAGAAGGATCAAACCAAAGACCTGTGTAGGTCTTTTTGGGCAGCTTCTGAGAAAAGGTTATTTCCTGCCCTGAAAGGGAAGAAAGAAGGAGTGTGTTCCTTTCCTCATCTGTCAAAGCCCAGTTTTGGGTACTTTGGGCCAACAAGCCGTCCTGAGGTTGCATGTGCATGAGTTTCTCTGCTAAGTGCTCCTGTACAAAGGCATCCAGCGGATGAGAATCCACGGTTCGGCCTTGTCCGTGCCCGGCCGTAGGGTTGCGCATGATAACCTGAGCGCCTCCGCCCATCAAGGCAGGGACAGGACCAGCACCGCTATGCCAGGCGACAATTGCCTTGTCGGGGTACTTGGCGTGGTATTCCCGCACTTGGCGGTACAACTGCTCTGGGGTGGTAGGGTCTCCGAACTCCTTGGGGTGCATTTCCCGGAAAGCTAAGTTCTTTCCGCCTTCCGGGGCCCACAAGGTGCCATCCGGGAGATAATGCCAGTAGCGCATGTCTACAACCGCGACCTGTTTGGCCAGTTCCGGATCGGAGAGTACGGCATCAGTTACATTCTTGCTGGTATCCAGTACCAGGCGCACTTTGCGGTTGTTTTTTTGCTCCCACTCCGCTACCGTTTGCTGAAAGAATTTCTGAAACTCAAATGGACCGGAGTACTGAAAGCTTAACCCAAAAATGATGTTGTCAAAGCTCCCCAATTGGTCCAGCACATGAAAGATGTAGGCTCGGTGCAATTCCCGAAGCTTTTGATTAGTAGCGTCATAGAACTGATTGGCTACGTGCACCTTGGTTTTGGGTTCTATCGGGTCAGGTAGGTTTGTCTCATTGATGTTATTAGCCGGGCGCCAGGGAAAATCTATCCAGTGCGAAGCAGTCTCAAGCAAGTTGTGGTTGTTGTACAGGTGATGGTACAGCACAATTCCGTTTTGGTCACTTAGGCGGGCAAACTCCCGGGTACGGTCAAAGTACCAGGGGTTGTACGTGCTCACATCATACTTGCTTAGTCCATCCCATGCTTTGCCTTGTCCGCTACGAGCCCAGGGGAGTTCGTAGAAGGCCGCCCATACATAACTGGTGGGGCGTTCTACAATAGAATGGTCATCGCGGCGGCGGTCATACCAAATGGCAGGTCCGCTTTGGTAAAAAGGAGTGCCTTGCGAAGCTACGCGAGTAGCCAAGGCTGGTAAATCTTCTGTCAGGCCTGGACCAACCCGGCCCGGCACATACCGGGTAATGCTAATTCCTGCGTCCAGCGCATTGGCGGGTGAGGTTTGCCCCAGCCACCAAGCATCATTCACCATCCCTCCCCAAAGCGCTTTGTCTCCAATCACAAACCGGCCGTTGATGATTTGGAGGGGAGAATGGGCTTGTTTCTGTTCTGCTGTTGTGGGGGAGAGGTCTTTGGTTGTGAATTCATTTAGAGAAAATGCACTTACCTGAGAGCTTTCAGGTGTTTCTTTTCTGATCGCGGCCAAGGCTTGTTTACCTAGCCTTATAGAAAGCTGGTTGGCATAGAGCGGCTCCCGAGAGGTGATGGCCACCACTGGTGCAGTAGCAGGCCCTTTGGCTACAATCTCCTTCGCGGTGCAATTCCAGATGACAGAATTGGCCGCGGTCCAACCGCCGGCTTGTGCCCGTTCCGGGTCGTAGGTGAGCCTCAGGCCAGCGCCGTTTACCTGCACGTTTTCATACAATACGCCAGAAGCCCAACTCTCATAAGAGCCGCTCGGGCCTAAGGCATTGGTGGAGGTGCAGTGGAGAAATACGTTAGGTCCGGCAGCCGTAAAGCCTATGGCGAAATCATTGATTCCTGCCTCAGCCGTGCAATGCTGCACCAATACCTGCTGGCCCTCTACTAAAAAGCTGTGCCTGCGGTAACCACCAACTTCTGAAACAGGTTGTTCGTTCCGGCAGTTTGCTACTGTTATCCTACGACCCCGTGGGCCTACTTTAACTGCAGAAGAAACAAAATGCCGTGCTGTAATGCCTTGCACCCAGGCATCCCGCACTTGGTCTAAGCTGATGGCATACCAGGCATGCTCCTCGTCTTTCGGGTTGTTTTTGGCAAACTCGCTTTCAAGGATTAGGTTTTCAATGCCTATGTGCTGGAGCGGTTCTTCTGCGGTTACTTTCGCTACAGTGCCTCCTCCGTATTGTTGTTCCAGAGCAGTAGTGATGGGAGCATCAACGGTGATCTGCTTTTTTGCCACTTCAACAGACGTGATGGTGCGGTCCCACACCAGGTTCCGGGAACCGGCAGGCCAGTGGAAGCGCAGATCAGGAAACACTCCTTTCAAGGTATCCATACCCAAAGCAGAGATCCACTCTTTGGTGCTGGGACGGGTAATTACAATTTGGTTTCCACTGCGCAACCCTTCCAGGTTTTCCAAAGTAAAGGTGCGGCTTCCTACCGTAACAACAGTATCGGTAATCTTTATGGTGGTGCCAACTGTAGGTAGTTGCTCCTTACCAGCCACAACCAGACTGCGTCTATCTTTGCCGGTGGCTACCAGAATGGTTTTCTGGTTTCCGCTTCCCCTGAGCACCACACCATCGGCGTTCAGGCGAAGCTGACCAGAGACCAGAAACCTTCCTTCAGCCAGTTGTAACGCACCTCTAAACCCATTGTCTTGCAGCGGCAACTTTGCCACCTGGTCTAACGCGGCCTGTAATAACCGGGTGTCATCCTGGCCAGTGGGGCGTACCGTCAAAACTGCCGGCACTGCAGGGATGGAAATACCACCTCCGCCGTAACCCGCGTGTGAAAAGTCAATGGGAAGTATTCCGGGTCCCGCTTTGGTTTGGGCCTGTACTAAAGGTGACAGCAACCCCGAAAGTAGGAGCGTTGCCAAAGAAAAAAGCAGTATTGACTGTAATAGCCGTGTGGGTTGGAGGCTGGTAGGTAAGAGTGAAATCATAACAGGGTAGGGGCTTGCTACAAAACTTTCATTTGCACCAGTCCTCCGTTTCAAACTTGGTTTCACGAAAGCAGGTTTGAAACGGAGGACTAGGTATTGATCAATTAGTTTTATGGAGTGACGTTCGTGCTGTTTTGCACTTTTAGGTTGCTGTTGTCTTTGGTCTGGAGGCTCACGTTCTTAAATGTCCAGTTACTGGCATAAGAGATTTCTCCGGCGGTGGCAGCTTCTATTTTAATGTTTTTCAGCACAAAGCCCTGAACAGAAGATTTTTCAATACCAGCCGCAGAAAGGGCTTTCTTAGCATTAGTAGCCGTGATATTAGAAATAGTCACATCTCGGAACGTAGGAATGCCGCGTTCTTCCGGTTCCACTTTCCGGAGCATGGTTTTCCAGTGGTCAGGTATGGTCTCGTAAGAATATCCTGCGGGCAGGGTGGAGTAGCTATAGCTTGGATTCCAGTTCATGGAAACTTCAATGGCAGTGCCCACGCCGTCCATCTCAATGTTCTGCAGGTAAATGTCTTCTACGGTACCGCCTCTGGTAGTAGCTGACTTAAACCGCAGGCCCACGCCGGTTCCTTTCGCTTTCAGGTCATGCGCCAGTACGTGCCGGATGCCACCGGAAGTCTCGCTGCCGAAGGTAATCAAGCCACCTCCTGCTCTGGAAATGCAGTTCCGAATCACCACATATTCGGTAGGGCGGTTCACTCGCAACCCGTCCCAATCCCGACCAGATTTGAGGCAAAAGTTATCGTCGTTGCAGTCAATGTCGCTGTTCTGCACCAGCACGTAAGAAGAGGAGTCTATATCGATGCCGTCGGTGCTGGGGCCGTGTCCGTCAATGTTGTTCTGGATCACGACTCCGTCAACGGTCACATGGTCAGAGTAAAGAATATGGATGGTCCAGAAGCCTGCCTGTTTGAGGGTGATGTTTTCAATGGTGACATTGGAGGACCTGGAGACCAGGAGCGTACGAGGCCGTTTAGCGTCATAGTCTACAATCCAGCGCAGCTTTTTAGGTTCATACTCTTTGCGCATGTTCCAGTACAGGTCCCAAAAAGGTTTGCCCTGCGCATGTACTACGCCTTTGCCTGAAATGGCGACTTCTTCCTGGTCCAGTACATTAATTAAAGCAGAAGGCCATTTCATCTCAATGCCCGCCACCCGGGTATCCATCTCCGGGTAATCTTCCAGGTTCTGACTTCCTAAAATCTGCACGCCTTCATCAATGCGCAGGTGCACGCCTTTCTTCAGGTAAATTGATCCGGTTAGATAATTACCTGGTTTGAACGTGACAATGCCACCACCAACAGAAGAGCAGGCGTCAATCGCGGCCTGAATGGCTTTGGTGTTAAGCGTTTTGCCGTCGTTGAGGGCACCGTATGCAGTGACGTCAAACTCTTTCTTCTTGCGGGGTATTTTCTTAGCGCCTACTTCTTTCACCCAGGCAAGGGCAGAGTTACCTGTTACAGGTGTCTCTACCTTGCATCTTACAAGAGATAAAAAGAGAATACTTAAAGCAAAGAAGGATAAAACGGGTGTGTTCTTCATTATAGGAATAGGGTAGAGGGAGTGTGCTAAGGAGCAGATGAAGTATGTTTATGGTTTTTTGCCGGGCTTCAGGTTAATGTAAGTTGGCTTGTCCCGGTCACAGGTGAGTTTGCCGTTCTGGTACTCAAGTTCAACCAGCTGAATCACGCTTCTTTTCGCCGCCACAGAAGTAGCTGGCGCCGGATTGGCTTTGGCTCTACCCGGGTGCGTAAAGTAAAAGAGGTACGCTTTGTCACCGTTCACTACCACATCGGGGTGGCCGCCAATGGCCTGGTCATCGGTTCCTTTGCCGGGTTCTTCCAGCAGCCGTTCTTCCTGAAGTTTCCAGGTAAGTAAATCATTAGAAGAGAATACCTGGAGGCCTTTCCAGGCGTCTATGATCATCCAATATTGGTCTTTCCACCGGAACACCTTAGGTCCTTCGCCCCGGGCCTGAACCGCTTTGCCTTTGTCCTGCCAGTGATACAGATCTTTACTATCGGCGTAGTAAATGGATTTGCCATCCCGCTCATTGTTGTACCAAAGGCGCCAGGTACCATCTGGCAGGCGGTACACGTTGGCATCTATAACCTTGTTTGTGACCAAAGGTAGGGTAGACTGGTAATCCCAGTTGAACAAATTTTTGCTGGTTAAGTGTACGATGTGGCGCGGGTGGTTCCAGTCGGTAAAGGTGCCGGGTACATAGGTAAGGTACATGTGGTACACGCCCTCATGTTCTATCACTTCTGGGGCCCAGTGCGTGTAACCAGCATCTGGTCTGTAGTTGATACTAGCCGTGTCACGGTAGTCCCAGGTAGCACCGCCGTCTTTAGATTCAGCAATACCAATGCGGGTGCCGTGAACCCAAGTAAGGCCTTCGGCTTTCTCATCGGTGGCCCTACGGTTGGTGTAAAACATCAACCATTTCTTCTCTTTTTTATGGTAGATCACCACCGGGTCAGCGGCTCCATCAAAAACAGGGTCGGCGTACAAGGGTTTGGCTACCGGTTGGCGGAGTACGCTTTTTTGCACACAAGCGTTCAAGGACAACAGAAATAAGAACAGGCAGCTGCCCAGAGTACCGGTGGTAGCAATTCTTAAGAATGGGTTGGAGCTTTTAGATTTTTCTGGTGTCAATGTCTGAGGGTTTTTGGAGGTGTCTTTATTCAACCTTACATTTTTAAAAGTAGCCACATATGGTAGACTTTCTATCCTGTGCTATCCTGTAAAAGGGTGGGTTAAACTATGGGCGTTTAAGGACAGGTAAGTGCAGGATAGGATAATGAAACTGCTTTGTGTTATTGCATTTCACTGCCGGTAAGTACTCTTGTGAAGAGCTCTGACGCCTCCGGAATGCGCTTTCTACCTCAGCTACCTGTATGATAAGACACATTGCTTTTGTTTCTATTCTTCTCACCATTTTAACGGGTTTTCAACTACAGGCGCAAAACAGCCAGGGTACCTCCATCAGCATTTCTAACCAAAGTTCACCCGGGGCTTACCCTTTGGTGCAGGCGGGCAAGGCGGCCCCGGTTTTCGTTGACGAAAAAGATGCGGAGGTAGTGCGGATCGCGGCCGAGGCCTTCAGGGACGATGTGGAAAGGGTAACGGGTTTCAGGCCCGAAATCAGGGAAGGGGACCAAAAACAGCTCTCCGGGATGCCGGTCCTCATCGGCACCATCGGGCAGTCCGCGCTGGTTGACCAGCTGGCGGCGAGCGGGAAACTGAACAACGCCGGCATCAACGGCAAGTGGGAAAGCTACACCATTGCCGTGGTGGAGAAACCCTTCGGGAACGTAAGCCAAGCCTTGGTGATCGCCGGCAGCGATCCCCGGGGAACCGCGTTCGGGGTTTTCGAGGTATCAAAGCGGATGGGCGTCTCGCCCTGGTACTGGTGGGCAGACGTGGCTCCAACGCCGCAAAAAGAACTCTTCGTGTCAGCGGGCACACTGGTGCAGGGACCGCCTTCGGTGAAATTCAGGGGTATTTTCCTGAACGACGAGGACTGGGGGCTCCAGCCCTGGGCGGCCCGGAACATGGATACTGACATCAAGGACATCGGCCCTAAGACCTACGCCCGCATCTTCGAGCTGCTGCTGCGCCTGAAGGCGAACCTCATCTGGCCGGCCATGCACCCCAGCACCAAGGCCTTTTTCCACTACCCCGGCAACCCCCAAGTGGCCGTTGCCTACGCCATCCTGGTGGGCACCTCGCACGCCGAGCCCATGCTGCGCAACAACGTGGACGAGTACGACGAGAAAACCATGGGCTCCTTCGACTACTTCAGCAACAAAAAGACCGTCTCTGATTATTGGGAGAAACGGGTAAAAGAGGCCAAAAACATAGAGGCCATGTACACCCTGGGCATGCGAGGCGTGCACGACAGCGGCATGAAGGGCGCGAAGAACACGGCAGAGGCCGCCGCCATGTTGGAAAAAATCATCGAGGACCAGCGTGAGATGCTGAAAAAGCACGTGAACAAAGACGTGACCGCCGTTCCGCAGGTCTTCACTGCCTACAAAGAGGTGCTGGACATTTACGACCACGGCCTGAAGCTGCCCGGAGACATCACCCTGGTGTGGCCCGACGACAACTACGGCTACATCCACCGGCTGAGCAGCCCCCAGGAGCAGATGCGTCCCGGTGGCTCGGGAGTGTACTACCATGCCTCCTACTGGGGACGCCCCCACGATTACCTGTGGCTCAGCTCCACGCACCCTGCCCTGATCAGGGAAGAGATGATGAAGGCTTATAACCTGAAATCGGACAAGCTCTGGGTGCTGAACGTGGGCGACATCAAGCCGCTGGAGTACAACATTGACCTGTTCATGGACATGGCCTACAACGCCGATGCCTTCCAGGAGGGCAGCTCAGTGAAAGGGCATCTGCGGGACTGGGCCGCGGAGACGTTCGGGCAAAGGAAAGCAAACCAGATCAGCGCGGTACTGTGGGAGTACTACCACCTGGCCTTTGAGCGGAAGCCGGAGTTCATGGGCTGGAGCCGCACCGAGCCTACCACCAAGACGGCCTACACCGCCTACAACCACTTCTACCACGGGGATGAGGCGCAGAAAAGGATTGACCGCTACGAGGCGCTGGAGAAACAGGTGAAAGAGCTGCGCCGCCAGATAGGGGCCAGGGATGCCGACGCCTTTTACCAGCTGGTGTATTACCCGGTGGTGGGCGCCTCGCTCATGAACAAGAAATTCCTGTACCGCGACAAGAGCTTCCTGTACGCCCAGCAGAACCGGGCCAGCGCCCGTGATTACGCACAATTGTCCAGGCAAGCCTATGACAGCATTGAGGCGGAGACAAACTACTACAATACCCAGCTGGCCAGCGGCAAGTGGAAGGGCATGATGTCCATGAAGCCGCGCAACCTGCCGGTGTACCAGGAACCAGTGTTACCGCAGATCTCTATCAACAGCACTATAAGATGGGGTGTGGCGCCCGAGGGGTTTGTAACCGCAGATTCCTCCCTGAACTCTGGGGCTGGGCTTCAGCTGCCCGTTTTTCAGCCCTGGGGTAGCCAGAGCTACTTTGTGGATGTGTTCCTAAAAGGAGACCAGCCGGTTTCCTGGAAAGCTGAACCCTCCGGCAAGTGGATAAAGCTGCCAGAAAATAAGGGCAGTTTGACTTCCGGCGGGGGGAAAAACCAGCAACGGCTCCTGGTCAGCATTGACTGGGGCAAAGTACCCAAAAAAGCGGAGTCAACCGGGTGCATTACCTTCAAGGGCGAGGGCCAGAAGTTCAGGGTGGCGGTGAAAGCGGTCAACACAAATGAGCCGGCTTTGGCTGCCTACCAGGGCTTTATGGAGTACAACGGGTATGTTTCCATCCATGCCGAGAACTTTACCCGCACCACAGAAAAAGGAGGAAAGAAATGGGAGCTGGTGGAGGGCCTGGGTCATACCGGCAAATCGTTGATGGCGCTGCCCCTTCTTCCTGCCTCCGTGGAGGCAAAACCTGAGGCTGTAAAGGCGCAGACGTCGGTGGTGGAATATGATTTTTACTCCCTTACGTCGGGAGCCCCCACGGTCAATGTCTTCACGCTGCCCACCCACCCGGTCACCTCGGGGTACGGCATGCGCTACGGGGTATCGGTGGATGACGGCCCCGTGCAGGTAGTGGATTTCAAAACCGTGGGTAGGAGCGAAAAGTGGAAAGTGGGAGTGCTGGAGAACCGGGCGCATAGCCAGGTGAAGTTTCCTGCTCTAAGCAAAGGAAAGCATACCCTGAAGATTTACCTGATTGACCCCGGCGTGGTGCTGGACTACATAACCATTGACCTGGGTGGACTCAAACCGGCTTACTCTGTTCTTCCTGAGACAAAAAAGTAGTGCGTTAATTTTGGATGCATTCAACCAAGGCGTAAAACACAGTCAAACTTTTATGAAGGGAAGCACTTTAGCAATATCACTTCTTCTATTTCTCCTGTTTGCTTTTACAAAGAAGGAGAGATCCTCTATTTGGTTGATTGGCGATTCTACCATGGCCTGGAAGAAACCAGAGCGGGACCCGGAATCTGGTTGGGGAGAAGGATTAAAACAACTGGTAAACGAGAAAGCCACGGTGCGCAACCATGCTGCCAGTGGCCGCAGTTCCAGAAGCTTTGTGGCTGAGAAAAGATGGGCAGCGGTGCTGGACAGCATTCAACCAGGTGATTATGTCATCATGCAATTCGGGCACAATGACGAGAAGCCTGAGCCTAAGCTGTACACTGATCCTTCTACCTCTTACAAAGAATTCCTGAAGAAGTTTATTGACGAAACACGAGCAAAGAAGGGAATCCCGGTGGTCTGTTCTCCTATTGTGCGCCGCCATTTTGATGGCCAGGTCAACCTGGTAGACACCCACGGCGACTACACAAAGGCTGCCCGCGAAGTGGCCATGGAAAACAACGTGCATTTTGTGGATCTAGAGGCAGCCTCGCGGAAAGTGGTAGCTGAGTTAGGTCCAGAGAAGTCAAAATCGCTCTTTGTTTTCTGCGCCCCCGGTGAATGCCGGAGAAGCTCTAAAGGGGTGCAGGATTCAACGCACCTCAACCACCAAGGCGCATTGCAAGTTGCCCAGTTGTTTGCAGAAGAGGCCAAAAAGCAAAAGATACCATTAAGGAAGTTTTTGAAATAAAAGATGAATTAGGTAATTCACCCTAATGATTGGCCCATTACCTTTCTGCAAATTATAATCAGAATAAAATCCTTCGTGATTACCAGTACTAAAAATGAGAAATTTTATCTTCTATCTAACCCTGTTCTGTTGCCTATTTCTATTACGACAAGCTGGAGCGCAGAACTCGCCCGCTCCTTTAAAGCTGATCAACTTTGTGCTGACTCCCAGCGCTGAAGATTGGACGTACCCAGTAAACAAAACCGCAACGGTGGATGTGACGGTTCTGAAGAATGATGTTCCCCTGAAAGACGCCACCATCACCTATGAGTTTGGCCCCGAGATGCTGCAAGCTGAGAAAAAAGGTACACTGACGCTGAAAAAGGGACAGGGAAACATAAACATGGGTACCAGCAAAGAGCCGGGCTTCCGGCAGTTGGTGGTGAAAACAGAGTACCAGGGGAAAACCTACAGCAGCCAGGTGAAGGTTGGTTTTTCGCCGGAGAAGATAGCGCCTACCGTAGTGTTGCCGGGTGACTTTATGGCTTTCTGGGAAGCCGCCAAAGCAGAGGCCGCCAAAGTGCCCATGGATGCAAAGCTGACGTACCTGCCGGAGCATTCCACCACTACGGTAGATGTGTATCTGGTTAACCTGCAGAACTACAAGAAAGGCCAGCGCCTCTACGGGTACCTCAGTAAACCAAAAGCTCCCGGCAAATACCCAGTGTTGTTCTCGCCGCCTGGTGCAGGGGTGAAAGCTACCAGCCCAAGCACTTCTTTAGCTGACCAAGGCTTTATAAGCCTCAGCATAGAGATCCACGGAATTACGCCCATGCTGGATAGTGACACCTACAAAAACATTAGCAACGCCTTTGGCGATTACTGGTTCAATAAACTAGATGACCGGGACAACTATTACTACAAAAGTGTTTACCTGGGTTGTGTACGCTCCATTGACTACTTGTGCAGCCTGCCCGAATTTGACGGGAAGAATATGGTGGTAACGGGAGGAAGTCAGGGCGGGGCATTGGCGATAGTCACGGCTGCGCTAGACAAACGAGTGAAAGCCCTTGCTTCTTTTTACCCGGCCCTCAGTGATATTACCGGTTACCTGCACGGCAGAGCAGGAGGGTGGCCCCACATGCTTAGCCCAAGGTATGCCGCTACTACCAACACCCCTGCCAAGCTCAGAACAATCAGCTACTATGATGTGGTCAACTTTGCAAAGCATGTAACGGTGCCCGGCTTTTATTCCTGGGGATATAATGACAACACCTGCCCCCCCACTTCAGTGTATGCGGCAGTGAACTCAGTTAAGGCGCCTAAAACGTTAGCCATTACTCCCATAACAGGCCACTGGCGTTTTGAAGAAACCAACCAGGAGTCAATCAATTGGCTGAAACAGCAGTTGGTAAAGTAATTATCAGCGGTGAATCAGCTACTAAAATCAGTTCAAAACTACTTTTTTGAATTATCACCCGCTTAAAGCTTATTCTATGAAGATCAAATACATTGCTTTTCTTCTGCTTTGTCTGCCTCTAACGCTTTTCGCTCAGAGCAAAACTACTGCCCCAACAGAATCTGTTTTGCGGAATATTGCAGACAGAATTGTTTCCAGCACTACCTACAAGTTTATCAATCCGGAAACAAAGGAGACTTACACTTCAACCAAAAAGCTACCTGTCACTAACAAAGTGAAGGTAGAGAGCCAGTACAATGATTGGCATTACACCAACGGAGTGCTGAACATTGCCATGCTGGAGCTTGCCCAGAAAACCAATGACAAGAAGTACCAGGACTTTGTACACAAAAACTTTGATTTCGTTTTCAATCAAGGCAATCTGGATTACTTTCAGAAACGGTATAACCAAACGCTCAAAGAAGAAAATGGGCTGCGGAAGGTGCGTGAGGTGAGTTGGTACATGTACTTCAGGGGCATCAGGTTAGATGACAACGGGCCTATGGGCGCCAGCCTGATTGAGGTGTACAAACAGCAGCCTAAAAAGGAATACAAAAAATACATTGACGACGTAGCCCACCATTTAATGCAGCAGGAGCCACGCCTGCCAGACAATACCATTGCCCGTTTGTGGCCGCACGAGATGACCATTTGGGCCGATGATTTGTTTATGAGCGTGTCTTTCCTGTCCAGAATGGGCAAACTTTCAGGAGACACCAAGTACTTAGATGACGCCGCGCAGCAGGTTATTCAGTTTGACAAATACCTCTGGGATGATGCCAAGAAAATCTACTACCACTGCTATCACTCAGATACCAAAGAGCATGGGGTAGCGTATTGGGCACGTGCGAACGGCTGGATGTTCATGGCCCAGGCTGATTTGCTTTCGGTGCTGCCGCAGAACCATCCTAAACGCAATGAACTGCTGCAGATCTTCAGACGCCAGGCAGACGGTATTGCCCGCTACCAGGCAGAGTCTGGCTTATGGCACAACCTGATTGACAAGCAGGATTCCTATGAAGAAGTATCTGCTACTGCCATGTATGTGTTCGGGATGGCTACCGGCGTGAAGAATGGCTGGTTACCGGTAGACTATGGGTATGTTGCCGAGCAGGGCTGGAATGGGATAGTAAAGTACATTGGCACCGAAGGCGATGTCACCGGCGTGTGCACCGGAACAGGTATCATGCCCTCTTTAACGTTCTACTACAAACGCCCTACAGACAAGAATAATCCTATGGGAGAAGGACCGGTGTTAAGAGCGGGTGTAGCCATGCTGGACCTGCCTAAGTATGTAGACCCTCAAGCAGAGAAAAAATACCAGGATATTCAATCTGGGGAGTGGAGGAAGAGAATAAAATAGGTATACTCTTGAACATCCTTATTGAAAACAAAGGGGCTTGCAGTAACTGCAAGCCCCTTTGTTTTCAATAAGGAAGGAAACATCTTGCCACTCTGTTTTAGAGCTGTTTTTCAGAATACGGCACCTAAAAGTGAATTGAGTTCTGGATCACTTCACGGCCACATCCCATACTTTAGCGCGGCGCGATTTCCCGGCGGGGCCTTCCACCCAGAGCGTAACCACGTATAGTCCTGCCTTTTCATAGGTATGGGTTGGGTGCCGTTCCGTGGAGGTTTTTCCATCGCCGAAATCCCATTTCCAGGAAGTGATATTGCCTTCAGATTCATCTATAAAGGAAACCAGCCGGCGTTTCATATCCACCACTTTGAAGGACCACTGGGCTTCGAGCTTCTTCTTGAATTTGTCTTCAAGCGGCATCAGGCGGAAGGGGAGCAGGAAGGAAGCGTTGCCGTACATGGTGTGTTCTCGGGATAAATTCCAGAAACCATGCTGCTTGCTGTTTACGTCATCGTAGTCTAAAACAGCCCAGGCAAGGCCAACGTCTTTCCCCTCTACCAACTGCGTTTCCACTGCCCGTGCAGGTCCCTCCGCGCCAGCGTAATCAAACGGGGTAATCCAGAATTCCAGGATCAACTTGCCAGACTCTCCAGGCCGGAACTTGTAGTCATAGGCAAAGTTGGCGTACGGCAGGTCTTTGATCCAGGGCTGGCTGCCCCAGGCAAGCGTCCAGTCTTTGCCTTCGGCCGGCGTGAAGATGTGGTAGTTTTGGGCATGCACCCCGTGGAAGGAGAAAAACGCATCCATAGGGTCTAAACTCTTGTTCGGGTGAAACCGATCAATGAGTGGCCCGCCAGATTGGTCACCGTCTACCACCACCTCAAAAATGTCATTGTGCAGGTCTGGGTGTGTAAAGTCCCAGTAGTTGTCATATGCTTCGTACAGGAAATACAAGCGGTTCAAGCCTTTTACCCAGCCCACCTTCACTTTCACATCCAAGTTCTTGGGATCTGGTTTGGGGTTTTTACCGGTATCGTCAATCAGTTGGTCTGTACCTACGGTGTACGAATCCGGCACCATGCTCCAGTCGTCTTTGCTGCCATCTACCCGAGGAATCATGTTGGCCGGAAACTGGAAGATTTTATAGCTACGCTTCTCCTGGGCAAGGGCAATGGTGTGTTCTAGCAAAAGGCATCCAAAGAAAAGCAAACAAAGTCTTACAGACGAGGAGAGAGACAGCATAGGAATGAAGGTAAGTTCAACAAAAAGATTAGTAGCAAAGGAGTAGAGGTTCTGGTAAAATTCTGTTCCGGGTCTGTTTTTGGGGTCATTTTGCAAAAAGTAGTTCCAAAACGGGAGGGTCCATTAACTTAGTTACAGCTTTTAACTTTGTTTCTCAATAGAGATGGCTTTGAACTTGTCAGGGTGGGCAGCTTCTCCTTTGAATCTCTTCAACTTCAGGCCGGTCACATGATGAGCCTGTAAAGCATGGCTATAATAGTCAGGCAGGTTCTTTCCCCACTTCACGCTACAGTTCTTTAAGGTAACATCATCTGCGTACCTAATGTAGAAGCCCGGATTGTGATGTGGTTCAATATCTGGGTAAGCAGTAGTTGGCCGGTTGTCAAACAAGCCTCCGGGGTAAGGGGTCCAACGTTCTAAGGTGACGTCTACGTTTTCAAAGGTGACGTTTTTGATGCGGCTTTCTTGGGTACCGTTGATGCGCACGCTGTTCTCGGCACGGCCTCTCACATTCTTTACTTTCACGTTTTCAATTACGCCAATCTTTCCTTGCGGCGTTCTGGGGATGGCAGTGAAAGAGATTGCCTCCCCGCGGCCCCACCAAGGTGCGGAGTGGTACCTTGAAACAAATGTGATGTCACTGAACTCAATATTCCGCACGTTTCCTTCATCGCGCAGCTGAATGGTAAGGCCGCGGCAACTCGTCTTGATCTGGCAGCGTTCAAATTTGATGTTGTAGATATCCTGGGTAGTTTCTGTCCCTATTTTCAGGCCGGAGTCCTGGGTTTCCAGAACACAGTCCCTCACGGTGATATTTGCTGAGGGTCCGAAATCTTCTTTCTGGCGGGTAGCCTTGATCACAATGGCATCATCGCCGCAAACAATGTGGCAGTTCCTGATGTCTACATTGCGGCAGTGGTCGGGGTCAATGCCGTCACAGTTGGGCACATCCAGGTTGTTCCGTATTTTGATGTTGTCAACCAGCACGTTTTCGCAGCCCATCATGTGCAGGCTCCAGCTAGGTGCTTTGTTAATGGTGAGGTCCCGTACCTTTAGGTTATTGCAGGCGGTCAGGATAAAGAGTTTAGGGCGCCAGTCTTTTGGTATCCACCACTCATTTGCTTCGTCAAAATGAGTCATAAACTCCAATGCCCGACCATTAATGCTGCCTGTTCCGGAGATGGTGAGATGATGCGCTTTACGCGCTACAATGGCGGCAGCCTCTGCGGTGTAATCATTCCTGTCGGTGCTTACCAGTAGTTCGGCATCTCCCTCCAGGTGAAAGTCTATGCTGGGCTTCAGTTCCAGGGTTCCTATTAGGTATTGATGCCCGCCCTTCACCAGCACGCGTGCTCCGTTGCCGGCTTTAGCCGCCTCATCTATTGCTTTCTGGATGGCCCCGGTATCTAATGTTTTTCCATCGCCCTTAGCCCCAAAATCTAACACATTGAAAACAGGAGCTGCTTTTTTCTTTTCCTGTGCCCATAAAGGAAAAGGAGCGGTAGCAACACCAAGAGCAGTAACAACGGCTAACTTCACGCCAAGGCGAACGGCATCCCGACGCTTTAGAAAAGGATTTGGTACGTTCATTACGTGTGCGGTTTAAGGGAACCCTTTTGATTTTTTGGTATGTCATTTTAAGGCTTCTTTCTGGTAAATCTGCCAGAGTGCCTTGGAAGAATAATACCTGTGATTCCTTGAATGTACTTAACCTTAAAAGGAAATGTATCCTGCTCTATCCGGTGAGTACATCCTTCTTAGATGCCTACTTTCCAGACGTTAATTTCTGATAGGAGGAGGGCTAATCAAGTTCTTGAAAATGGTAAAATAGGCAGCTAAGGATTTAAGCCGTTTTTCAAAAAACTGACTTCAAACAGCAGCACAAGTTTAGGTCACTTTGGGGTAGAGCTACTGTGAAAGTAAATAAGGCAGTTTCTTGAAATAGAGGTGTCACTCCGGTATACCCGCTCCTGCGTTTTCATTTTCTTAGTAAGGCTTCCTGGAAATTCTTCATTAGACAATAAATGGAATTTTATTTCTGATTTTTTTGAAAAGTTGGCAAAAGGTCAGGATACAGCAGGATACATCTGCTTTAGGTATTTGGTATAATTACTATGGTAAAAGTTACCTCATCCGTTGGTTCCTGCAAAAGGGAATGATTGAATAGTAAGGGACTGGTTAACTTTTACAGGGCCCCTTTTCTGATACAAAACAGGAATTTCAAGATATGCAGACTTACCCCGGTGGTAAGGTCCCACCTCTCATATTCATTAAAATCCTGAATCAGAGTTTACCTGAGATTTCGATTCACCAAGCATTTCCTTCATTCATTTTATACCTACACTATTATGAATAAACTCTATACAAATCGCATTGGCAAGATTTTGCTGATGACTATGCTTTGCCTGGTGCAGGTAACTGCTTTTGCCCAGTCTCCCGTCACGGGCAAGGTGACGGCGACCGGAAGCGGGGAGGGGTTGCCAGGGGTAAGTGTGGTCGTGAAAGGCACTACAATCGGCTCTGCTACTTCGGTGGATGGAAGTTACTCTATTGAGGCGCCAGCCAACAGTACGTTGGTGTTCAGTTACATTGGCTTTGTGGGCCAGGAAGTGGCTGTAAATAACAGATCTGTGGTGAACGTGCAGTTGGTCCCAGATACAAAAGCACTGGATGAGGTTGTGGTGGTAGGATATGGAACTCAGAAACGAGGTGACATTACGGGAGCTATTACCTCAGTAGGAGCAAAAGATTTCAACAAGGGGGTAGTGGTGAGTCCGCAACAGTTAATACAAGGCAGGGCCGCCGGGGTGAACGTTACTCCAAGCAGCGGAAGAC